>JAEORO010000168.1 GCA_016840855.1 Candidatus Thorarchaeota archaeon
AATACACATTAGCTCCAGAATCAACACCTGAACCATAATGAACGACAAATCGCATTTGGTATCCAGCTCCAACTTCTTCATTCATTATGTATGGCACTATGTTCTTCTTTCGATAGTTCCAATCTTCGTATACCCAAGGGAGAGCATCCGCAGGTTTATTGAACTCCAACGGTGGATTGAACATTTCCAAATTGCTAAACCATG
This sequence comes from Candidatus Thorarchaeota archaeon, assembly GCA_016840855.1. Taxonomy (GTDB): domain Archaea; phylum Asgardarchaeota; class Thorarchaeia; order Thorarchaeales; family Thorarchaeaceae; genus SMTZ1-45. The sequence goes on from JAEORO010000168.1 coordinate 205, forward strand.
TTCCAGTCCAACCAACTTGCACCGCAACATTAGCAGCAAAGATTCCAATAATTAGACAAGCCACGAATGTATTTTTCTTCATTCGGTCACCTCATCACAATTATGAGTGAATCTAATGTAATATAAAGAAGAACAAGTTCTAATAGAGAAATTCAGTAACTCCTTCTAAATCAGGCTAGACCTCATTCTGTTAACGTTTCCCAACAAGGTAAGAAAGGTACATCTGTGATACTAATACTTGGTTCTGAGTTCTATATATCACTTTGAGAACTTCCTTTACAATTGGCCAAGCTTCTTTCAGAGATAATCAAAGATGTTCGTACTTAAATCGAAACTTTTCTTCTTGCTCCCGTCTTCACGGTAATAGTTCCACTTTTCCAAAATCCGATTATAGCCTCTTCCGCCTGTCCAATTCTTGCTAATACAACAGCTAGCTTGTTCTAGTCCAAGAGATTGCGACAGGAATTTGTAATATTCAAAATAAGCATTGGTATGTATGGCGGGGGCTACGACCCAGAAAATAATACCCTCTTTTGATATGAAAAATAAAACACCGTGACATTCGTTGAATGTGGAAAGGAATACATCTCTGTCCTTCTTTTCACATAATACATCAAAACGAATTATGTTAGTACTATACGGGTAGGCCCAGCTAAGATAATATTCAAGAGCATTGTTCAATATTAACTTCTTCTTTCTGTAGTATGCCTCGTTTGGAGAAATCTCAATTCCAAGATGTTTGAGTGACTCTCTTGAGATATCTGGAGGTTTCATACGTGCATCCCGAACAAGAAGTTGAGCAACATATAGATCCCGAATATTCAATGTGTTTGGAGCACTTCTCTTGCAAGTCCGATAATTAATCTCGGAGGTCCCCTCAGATTGCACAATCTTCTTCTCTATCACAGGCGATAGACACAATTTTCGTGACGTTATCAAATCGATATTACTGTACATATATGCTGATAGACCCTCATGCAAATTCCATGACGTAAAAACCCTTTCAGCATAATCTTTGAAGCTTCTCTTGAAATGATCAAGCTTTGAAGAGATATTCGGAAACAACAGGCAGACATAGTGATTCCCATTCAATACATCTTCACTCATCTTGTAATAGAATGGGAACTTGATTATTTGTTCACGAATCTCATCCCATTTTTCTGGATTGCGAGGGGTAAAGGATACAATAAGCGTTTCAAGGTCAAATGCCCAACGGTCCACGTAACTACAAATTTGGAGTTGATGATGTCGTTTAAGACAATCAAGATTTTGTTTGATTGTAGTAGAGTGACAATCCAACTTGGCAGCTACACTTGTGTATGAGTCAAGAGGATATTCATGTAAGTGTTTCAGAATAGCAAGCTTAAGACCGTCCAACGGTTGAGACTCAGTCCTGAATGGTATTTCCATGGATTCCTCATATACCATTCGATCTCTAACTCTGTTTGTAATCAAATGTTTGAAGATATCATAAATTTCTAGTACTTTGTCACCACGAGCTGCTATCGCAAATGGATTGGAATGACTCAACTTGTAGGAGTCAGAATCATATAGCTGTTTCAGATTTTCATCCAAATCTACCTTAGATATGGACTTTCGATGAATTCGAACTGCTAAATCGACTGCACGGATTTTCAATTCAAGGACTGAGATATCAATGAGATTCTCGTATGGTGAGTCAGGAAATTTCGTCTTGTATAAATCCCATAACGAATCTAGTCTCTCCTCAATTAACAACAATACCACCTGATTTCTCATCTTTTACCAAACGAAACATCCGTCAATTATATTGTCCCAGATTCCATCATATCAACTAAAGTTTATGAAGATTCACATCCACTTGGCTGGGACGTCTAGCAGTGACATCATAGTGGCAATCAACAAAGATCCTGATGCTCCAATATTCAGTGTTGCTGACTTTAGAATTGTGAGTGACATCTTCGCAGTCTTTCCTGAGGTCATCGAGGCAGTCAAGAAGATTCAAGCTGAGAGATAGAGGTACACCCTCTATCCTCCTCATTTTATTCTTTAACACATAAGTTGGTTCAGTAGCTTTTCCTACCTTGAGTTACGCTTCTAATTTAAAATAGAATCAAAGGTCTATATCATCTCTCGAAATTGATCATCATAATTCACATACTCTTTGTACTCTTCTGCGAAAACTGAAGGGATACTCTTGCCCAAATAACGTGCGATTGAAGTAATTTGACCCCTATGATGAAGTTCGTCCTGATACGCATGATGAAGGAGTAACCAACCTCTGATTCCACGATGCCAAGGATTGTCATCTCTAATATGTTCTAGCAGAGATGGATCGGTGTCCATACACCACTCTCTCACCAGAGTTTGGACCTCTTGAAGCCATTTCGATAGGCTCTCGGTGGTAGTAGTTGTCTTGAGTATGTGATTCGTCCAATCCATGTCTGGTTCGGAAGGTTTTGGCTCCCACCGTTCTTTGAGGACACCTCGTGCAACGAAGTATTGATGTCCTCCTATATGGTGAAAAAGTTCGCCGGTGGTTCTCCATTGTGGGACAAGACGGTATCCTAATTCCTCATCTTTGAAGAGGTTCAAGATCTTCAAAGTGACCATTCTAACACTATCCCAATGATGGATAAATTGCCTGAGTGTTACATAGCAGAGATCTGGCGTCAAAACAAACTGTCATCCTTTCCTTTAGTAGTGATAATGTTGCAGCACCCCTCTATAAAATATCAGATATCTATCTATTCTTTCTAGTGGATATAGTGCTTAGGCCGATTAGAGGCGCATCGCTTGATTTGATAAATTGGATGAAGAATTGCTATAGAAATTGGTGTAACTAGAAATCTGAGAATCTCAGTTCCTTCTCAAATTCAAGAGCTTCTTCTGGGCAATTACGGCTGCAGACTCCACATCCATAGCACATCTCAGTGTTCACTCTCGCGACACCACTCTCAGGATTGACCATTATGGCTCCGAAAGGACACACTTGCTCACAAACTCCACAACCAACGCATTTTTGTACAGCAACGACTGCTACATAATGTCCCCTATGGAATGGCTCCGAGATTCCAAGTCTCAGACGGTGCAAGTACGGATGACATACATCCATATCACAATTACACAACATTCCAATATAGGGCACACCTACAGCAGATACTGCATGGACTACATTCTCCTCATCAGCCATTTTAATCATTATTTCAGCGGCTTCATCTGGAGTCAGGTATTCATGCCTTCCCCCAAGATAATCTGGGAATTGTCTAGTGTAGATATCAGTGAACGCAATTCCGAAACAATGAAGTGTTTTCTCTCTCCCTAGTGCTTGATGTCGGCATATACAAGGGAATCGTACAACAGAGCGTTCATGTTCATCAGTTCTATTGTTGCAGAGATCTAATATCTGAATCACTTCATCAGTCGTTACTACCTGATGATGAAGATACCTCTGATATCTGGTTTCCACTCTTTGTCGCTCGTTGGGTACAATGGGTCGAGCAACTCTGGATTTCTGGTCTGAGAAGCCATCAGGGCCTGGTGCGATATTTCTAGAAAAATAGTTGTCCGCAAATTCCCTCACTAACTCACTTGTAGCTAGTTCCTTTGATAGATTCCTCGCATTCAAATACCATTTTTTACCAGCTCCATGCTGAACGCAGTATTCGCACATGAATGGAAACCTGTAGTCCCTCTCTCATAATTGTCTATCTTCATTTCTGTATCTAGGTACCGCTAGATTCTCAATTGCTGAAAGTCATCCATATTGATTTCGATTTTGAGGTTAAGTACTTGCTAGAATGGACGTATCATCATAAATCTCCCAAGCAATGTTAAAGCCATGATTGTACTAAGGAGAGTTTCATCAATTAGCATAGTGGTAGATATCGACGATACACTACTTGATGTCAGAGAACGATTACAACATATAATGTGTCAGATACTTGATTGTGTGGTGTCTCTAAATGATATGAGGAGGATGACAACAGCTCAGATATTCAAAAAGTATGCATCTTCTGCTCAAAAAGCCAAGGCCAAGGAATTGCATAAGAGATTCTGGGACATCACCCTATGCAAAGAAGATATTGGCTTTGATTTTCTTCATTTAGATGAACCATTTCAAGATGCCGCAAAGGTGCTGGAAACTTGGAATGAAGAATTTCAGATTGTATATCTGACTGGACGCATTGAATCAACACGAAAATCCACGCTCTCACAACTTAGAGCGCATGGATTTCCAATAGAGGGTACACAACTTGTTATGTTTCAATATGAGGAATATAAACAAGGAAGCTGGGCATTGGGTCTTGAGTCTGTTGGGCCCACACTGATGAAAATCAGATCAAAACATTTCTCTCTGATAGTCCAACAAACCCCTGTTCTGAAGGTTGTTGATGATTTCCCCGATTATTTCTCAATCTATCGAAAATATGATATTCCAGAAATGATAGGGATGATTTCAACCCCCCACCACGAAGACCAGCATTTCTTAGACCAAGGAGCTACAAGAGTAATCAGATGCTGGAGTGAGCTCCTTGAATAGTGATTCTTCTCATTTTCAAATTAAGCTGTGTGAAATTCTGATTATCCCAGAAGTATAGAGAGTCAAGAAGCAACCCAGTACTGACCATTTTGGACACATCTTCTTAATACCTATGGATTAGAGAACCACTACGTGGGAGAAAAAGCCCTTGCATTGGTGCTGAAGTATTGACAAACCTCTTTGACGAATGAGGAATCTTCATGAACCGACTATCTCTTTCGACTGGATCACTTTCACATCTTTTGGGAAAAGAATACTATGACTTCAATACGATTGCATCCCTCATGAAATCAATCCACACCCGAGGTTTGATTGATGGTTTCGAATTCCAGAAGATTGCTGAATGGGATTCAGTCGGCCCACCAAGAGATGACTATCAGGAAGGCTATTACACAGGAAGACGTGCGAGAGCTTGGAAATCCTGTTCAAAGTATTCAATTCAAGAGTTAGCAAGTATGATTAGGAACCTGAAAATACCGATTCTATCGGTTCATGCCAACAGAGATACAGGCATTTGTATGTGTGCAACTGCCAATGAGGACATCAAGAGAGGGAGAGAGCTAGTAGGCGAAACACTCTACCTCTGCAGTGTTCTAGGTTCAAATGTTGCAGTTTTTCATTTCTGGGACACTTGGAAAAGAGAGATTGATACTAACTTACTTTCTGCTACAATTGATGACTACCAGTTACGGTATCCTGATATCAGGGTCTCGGTGGAGAATGTTCCCACAAGAGCTAAAGAACTCACACCCTTTGAGCTATCCAAACTCTTCAAATCAGTGACTCTTGATACTCGTTGGGCTTGTATGTATGACGAGCTTGAAAGATACCAAGACATCCTCCCACGAATCGCTAATATTCACTTGCGAGGGCAATTAATTGATAGTCAATGGGTCTTCGAATCATCAACATGGACATTTGATGACATTGTAATCCTAATTAAAGAAAAGTGGAAATATTCTGGCTTGATTACAATAGAACCAGAAGGAGGATATAGAACTGCCACTATTGAGGATTTGACCGTAGCAATAAGGGATCTCAGGAAAAAACTAGCACACTCCTCTGAAATGAACTCGAGTTGATATCACCACATAAACAAAGTGCATCAATGAAAGGTAAATGTAAACGGAATGTACAAAATGAGAACCAGAAAACTTGGGAAATCTGGAATCAAGGTTAGTGCTTTGGGACTAGGTTGCGCTGGTATCGGAGGTCCATTTCTAAATCAAGAGGGCGGTGTTAACGGATATGGACAGGTGGATGACAAGAAATCAATTGAAGCCATTCAAGTCGCATTAAACTTGGGAATAAATTTCTTTGATACAGCAGATGTCTATGGTTGCGGTAGGAGTGAGATGGTTCTTGGAGAAGCGTTAGGTTCTCAAAGAGATGATGTATTCATTGCATCGAAATTTGGAAACACTTGGAATATATCTTCCAATAACTCCTTGATACCCTGCCACGCAACAGGCATTGATACTACTCCAGAGGCAATCCGTAATTCATGCTTTGGTAGTTTGAAACGTTTGAACACAGACTATATAGATCTCTTTCAACTCCACTTAGGAAATTTACCAGTGAGTAAAGCAGCACCTATAATGGACACTCTTGACGAGTTATCTGATGAAGGACTTATTCGATATTATGGCTGGAGTACAAATAAACCCGAACGTGCCAATGCTTTTGCAAACAGAAAGAGATTCATTGCTGTACAGTTTCGTCATAATCTAATATCTAGAAACAATCACATGATAGTCAGTGTTGTGAAGAAGTTTGATGTTGGAGGAATAATTAAGGGACCTCTTGGATATGGACTCTTCACAGGAAAGTATGAGAAAATTAGAAATCTACCCATTGACCATGTATGGCATGGTACCAACTTCTCTTTAGGGAAAGTGGGCCGGATACTGTCACTCTTAAAGGAGGCTGAACCGATTCTTACATCTGATGGACGAACTCTCTCTCAGGGAGCTATAGCTTGGATATGGTCACAGGGTAACGAGCTCATCCCTATTCCTGGTTTTAAGACAGTCCAACAGGTAAAAGAGAACATACAAGCAATGAACTTTGGTCCATTGAAACGAAGGCATATTGATGAATTGGAGCGAATCTTAGAGAAAAGAAGTGATCCATGGCTTTAAAGCAATCAAAAGTATCTTGGGATTTTTATATCTAAGTAGCTGGACATCCTATGCAGTTGAATCTAACACATTAATGACAATCTGGCAATCAGCTCCCACGGAGATATCTCAAGCTTTTCATCAGATAAGCACAAACTGAAATTCTCGGGAACGTTCAGGTTTTCAATCAATTCTAGCCATGTCCATCAACATTGATTCACGCCGGAATATAACTCATGAAACCATTAGCCAAAACGACCTACATCTAGGTGATTGCTACTTTGGAGCTATGGCTTTAAAAGGCAGCAATTTGGGCGCAGTTATATAATCTCAGGAATATTGAGGTATTGTATAATGAATTGTGATTGTGAAAAAATCACAATTGGAGAAAGAGCTAGCAAGATTCTGAGGGCTATTCTCGGCGCTTTAGAGAATGAAGACATAGAAGTAAGAAATCGTATCATGATTGCTTGTGGGAAAGAGTGTGCAAACCTCCCTTGCCCACCAATGTGGGAAGCAAGTCTGGATATTGTCCGTGATATAGTTTCCAAGACAAATGATTTGAAGAAACGTATAGAATTGCTGAATCAATTAGTGCCTTGGTGTGCAGATTGGGTCGTAAAGAACGACTGGATTACTTCCGAATGCACAACATGCGGATGTTTACTTGTTCAGAATGGGGCTGTTGATGCCAACCCAATCTGGTGCCAATGTTCAGTGGGGTGGGTAAAATCGATATTCGAGGTCGTCTTTCAAAGTCCAGTTCAGGTTAAGCTCGCCTCGGCAATAGGGCAAGGTGATAAAACATGCAAATATATGGTGAAGCCAAATCCTACCTATAACAATGCTAGAAGTAAGGAGAACTCACTAGGGACTAAAGACTAACCCTCATCCCATCATAAGCAAATAACAAACCTGGATTTTCTCTTTCAATATTCTCCCTTTCGTCACTTGTATAACCTGCAATCCATTTTCTGTTCTCCCATCGATGACATGATAAATGCGTCAAAATGCAATCCTTTGCCCCAGAGTTCTTCCAATAATCAATCGCTTCATGAACAGTAAAGTGTCTCCATTTCGCGTCTATTGAGTCAAACATGGCGTCGAGAATGAGTAGATCGATATTGCCTATCTTTTGGGTTGTTTCATCTGGTGGTAATGCAGTGTCGACCAAATAGGCAAATCTCATGCCTGACTCAATTAGGAACCCTACACTCTCCTCAGTATGATTTGTCTTTATGACCTCCCAATTTGCATCAGGGAGGTTAATCACTACACCTGGATTAATTGGGTGCAAACGAACATGGTCATCTAGAAAGGAAAGTACCTGAGTGAAATAAGTCACCAAATTCTCAGGAAGATAGACATCTATTGGATTCCATCCGCATATTGCTTGCGGATAACCAATAGCTCCGAGTCCAGCAATATGATCATAATGCCAGTGGGTAATGAAGATGTTGTCAATCTTATCAATCCCTTCTCGCTCAAGTTGCATTTCCATATCTGGTCCTGCATCAATCAGTGTCACTTCATCACCAATGATTGCAACCGACGCTCGTGTTCTTTTAAGTGAGGAATCTTCACGTGCAGCATTACAAACACTGCATTTGCAGAAGAACTGTGGAAGTGTGAAAGGACCCCCAGAACCCAAAAAAATAATCTCTCTATTTCGTTGATTCTCTAAATTCAATTGAATACCCCCATTAAGATATGTCTTCCATCTTGCTAATCTTCTCCTGAAAGATGAATCCAATGATCGATTTTTCTTTCCGCCAACAGAAACCTTTCCACGTTCATCAAATTGCATTAAGCCAATCCTCAAGCCAATCATAATAATCAGAGCTGTGGGTTATCCATTTACTCTCTGAAGCAGAATACAAATCGTACAGACGTAATGAGCCAAAGGATACAATGCTATGGAGTATTTGCATTGAAAGAGAGTCTGCAAGATGACGTATCCTGTCCAAGCCCTTGAAGAACCCAACAATGTCAATTGTAGAAAGTCTTATTCGGATCCCAATTCGAGTCGATGACTCAACATAAATGTCCAGAGTATATGGCAATTCGTAGATGCAAGCTAGAATTTGCTCCACTGAAGAAACGGACTCGATGAAACACATGAGAGTGAGTGTGTCCTTAAAAGGTGTGAAAATGGGTTTGTAACCCAGAATAACTCTAAGGTCTTGAAGTCTTTGAAATCGTCTGCGAACCTGTGAAATTGGGAGGTCTAGCTCTACAGACATTTGCTTTTGAGTCACTTTTGGGTTTTCATGAAGCATTTTAATAAGATGTACATCCTTGGAATCAAATGGAATCTGCGTCTGTTCTCTCGCTTCAAATACAAAATTTGAATCACCGTTTCTAAGTATTGAATCTATTCTGTCGTACCATTTCTGCCAGTCCCACCTCCATCTGCCAGTTGAATCAAATTTTGAGAAGTCCCATCCTTTGGTTGGATAGCTAAGAAGGTCAAGGATCATATAATCGGATATCAATCCTGCATCCTTGAGTTTCTCTAAGACTCTAACATTCGAAGTTGAATCTTCCAGTGGGTAGACAATATTTGCCAGGAATCCATTCATCCTGCCATAAGTAAATGCGTACCAACCTACAGCTGGAGTCTTTTCAAAAAACGCCTCCGCAAACGGGGGTTCACTTGGTAATAGGTCAAAAACAATGATATTCTCGCCAAGTCCAATACTTCGCTCGCGTGTAGAATACCTAAAGGGCTGCAAGTACTTATATTTCCTCATACGTGACAGTCGATAACGTAGTGTTCTTGGTGGAATCATCAATCTCTTGCTAAGCTCTTTCGTTGTTGTATCTGGTCCATACCTATCGAGCGCTCTGATTATTTTCAAGTCTTTATTATCTAAAGAGATCCGATTCTGTATCACGTTCTAACACCATTCCTTACTGATTTTGTAGCAGAGTATAATTGCCGACCTATTGAATAGTACAAATTTAGCTGTTAATCATCAATACAATGCTAGGACGGCAAAATTATTAAGTACTTATTGCCCAAATCGCTAATAGATAAGTCGGCAACAGATTGCCAATTCTGTTGCCGGGGTGTGACTACATTGTCAAATGGTACTTGCTCGGAAGACATTTCCAAGAAACAATCTTTGCAGATTGATGTTGAGCAAATGGCTTCCAGAGGTCCGGGTGGTAGCAGTCGAAAAGGGAAGTCCTCTCGAATGGTCTTAAAATCAAGGATTCAAGATGAAATCCTACTTCTCTTGAGTAATGAATCCCTTCACGGTTATGGTATATGGAGTGCTATTTTGGTAGACTATCCCTACATGAGACTCAACACGCTATATCGTTGGATGAACAATCTTGAAACAAGGGGTTTTGTTGAAGGGAATATTGAGCAAGGTGTTAAAGGACCGAACCGCAAGGTGTATCTTCTTACCAATGATGGAAGACAACGTGTCCTTCTTCTAATTAGAAATGCATTCAAACTCATAATCGATATCTACAGGAAATACCAATTGTTCTCTGCTTTGCATTTCTCAAATCTATCACAGCTCTCCGAAATCAGCTTCTCGAATTCAAGAGCACTGATTGCGCCATTCAACCAATTCTTTGATTTCGATCACAACCTCCTTCAGATTCTGGTTGATGCAATGAGGGGCAGAAGAGTTGATTTTGTCGGAAGACTCCAAGACATCTCGAATGTACATCCCAAGCCACGTATATTGAAAGGGACTATTCAGAACCTCCCTGTCAAGAAAGATGTGTACGGGGACATCTGGCTCTTAGGAGTCCCAAAGAAGAGTACTTTTAGTCCATCGATTGAAGAGTGCAAGAGACTACTTATGAGGGGTGGAACTCTCTACCTCGCGATACCTTTTCTGCTCTCATCAAGTGACAGAGCACCCGTCTTCGGATCTTTCATTACTAATGCTATGATACACATCTTTCCAGAACTAGAACTCATAGAATCTCATGAGATCGAATCAATCATGCAGAGTTTTTTCAGAGAGACTGGCGTACTTGAACTGGGATTTCCAGTCGTTTGGGCCAGGAAATGAGGGTCTACTTGGGTGTTTTTTCTCCTCCTCCTGGACCTAGTTCTTCATTTTCAGTGTGGGTCTGAAATTGAGATGAAGCATGAAGAGTGCTAGTCGTGAAGCTCAGAGAGTAGTTTCTTTTCTGATAGTAGTAGACTAAGAACGACCAAATGAGACCCATGAACAAGGTTGGTATCAATGGGTGGAGACCATGAACAGTCTACTTCTCGCAGCAGTCTCGATGACATGTTCTTCGACCTTTCTTGCATTTATGTATGTCAACTTACGCCAAATAAGTATAATTCCCAGATTAAGGGAGATTCTTCCCAGCTTGAAAGAGGGTCTGCAGTTCATAAGACAAGACCAAGTGGTAGCTGTCCTCCTTGGAACGTGGTATGGTGTCCAGATGTTATTTGCATCTGGACCCATGTCGATCGGTCTTCCCGTCTTTGCTCGTGAGATCCTAGGCTCTGGTGCTGAGGGATATGGTTTCATAGTAGTTGGTATTGCGTCCAGTTCACTCTTACTTAGCATTGTACTCGGTCAAAAGAGTCATACCACCGGCAGAGCTCGATTGATCATGATTGGCTTTGTCTGGGGTGCTGTTGGCATGTTTGTCTTCAGTTTGACGACCACAGTCGTGTCAGCTATCGTAATGGCTTTCCTATAGAACTTTTGTTATCCTTTGACCAACATTTCTTTCATGTCAATCATCCATCAAAGAGTCCCAGAGCAGAAGCTTGGTACAGTTTTTGGCATTGGAGGCATGTTGGCTCAAGGAATGACTTCGGTCTCAATTGCAATGACTGGTTTCATCATGGAGAACATCTCTATTGTGTTGCCATTCCAGCTTTTTGCAGCAGCTCTAGGACTGTGTTTTATCTTGGTGCTGGCAAGTCCAGAAACAAGACGTATGTAACCAGTTTGGAGGAACAACTTCTACTAGCTAGATCTCTGAAGCTCTTTCCAACAACCCATCCACCAATCTTGAAACGGACCAGTTGCGGATATATTGATTCCTGATTCAATCTCTATGATGACCGGCATGTCATTCTTTACTTCTTCAATCTCAATTTTGACAAGTGCGTATCTTTCATCAACTTCCCACGGATTGTCAATGACCTTGGCTCGTCCTTTCACACTGATGGCGATATCAGGTGGACAGACCAGACATACCATCACTCGTTCATCTCTCAGTATGTTGGCTAAAGTATCATGATAACGATGAGTAACAAAGCGTAGGGTTGATGGGGTGAGAGCATGAAGACTTCCGAATAGAGCTGTATGAGGAGCACCATCTTCTTCAATAGTTGCGATAACTGAACTTGGATTGAGTGCTCCTCCCTCTTTTCGCAGTGCATTGAAGATATCATCATTTAGTTCTGAAGACCGTCGCCAATGGCCGTCAGATTTTGCATTTTGTTTGGCCATATGATCACCTCAAACGATGTCACAACCAGTACATCGTTTGATATGCTCTTTCCAGTTTCGAAGGACCTTAATGTTCTAAGTCCAATCGTAAGAGTAGTATTGGCTGATATCCTCTCGGGGCATATCCTCTATATCCCCTCTCCGAGGCGTACAGATTCAATTGAGTCAACATAATCAATCATGAAATAAGTCGGATTCAGTGCTGCTGTTTTTTCTAGCTCTTTACCTTGAGGAAGTGTGTTTGTTTTGTCAAGGGAGGGCACACCTTTACCAGTTTTTTCACACCTTCGAGGTGAGCGGTTTCATCTTCCAGCGTTTTTCACTGAGAGACTATGAATGATTACCAGAACTACTATGGTCCAGATTGAGATGTCTGCCACTAAACCAAACCAATTGATCACTGGTGATGCACCAGGATAAACCATCTGCGTTAACCAGAAAAATGGAAATCCATACTGCTGTGTACCCAACATTCCACCGGTCATTGAAACCAAGTAGGTTGCCAAAGTGATAATTGCTCCAAGAATGATAGAGCAAAGGACTTTCTCATATAGGTTCATAGTCGCTCTATTGGTCAGGAGTCAATTTAAGCAAGTATTCCCAAGATTTCAGATAACATACTGGTTAGGATCTTGGACTTGAACCACTATCTATCAGAAAGGAGGTTGTGTTTCCAAATAGGTCGAGTTTCTTCTTCTTTCGGGGACTACGCATATCTAGCTAGAAAGAGCTCTTGAGTGAAAGAGTAGGTTCTCTTTAATCATCTCCCGGATGGGTAGTTGATAGGGACATTTGTCTTCGCATTCTCCACACTGAACGCATAGATCTCCACTCTTAATTGCACTCGTATACCATCCAGAAGTGAGGTTTTCACGAGGCCAAAGCTTCCACATTATTGGTGCAATCATTATGAGTGATATGTTGACTCCATTAGGGCAAGGTTGACAATATCCGCATTGTCGACAGAACTTCGTACCTAGGTCAGTACGTAGACTTTCCATCTCTGCCTCTTCATCAGGTGATAGATCTGATGGCCCCTCAACGAGAGCGATTATCTCCTCAATCTGTTCTTTACTCTCAACTCCTGGGTCTGGGAGGACATCATCGTATCCAAGTACGTATTTCATTGCAAGACTTGCCTTTGGAATCATTCCTCCTGCAAATGGCTTCATACCTATGAACCCAACATCGTGTTGCTTCACAAGAGGCAAGAGGTGTTGTGCCACATCCTGGCACAGAAAATTGAATGGAAACTGAATTGTTTCAAACTGATCAGAGACAACAGCCTCACTAGCAACTTCGAGTGAATGACTACTTATACCTAGATGCAGAATTGTTCCATCCGACTTGGCCATAAGAGCAGTTTCCATTGGACCGTCAGGCTCGAAGAGGCTATTATATCCCTCTAAGGAACTCACATTGTGAAACTGCCAGATGTCGATGTAGTCAGTCTTAAGCTGCCTGAGGCTCATTTCGAGTGAACCTTTGACCATTTCACGGCTTCGCCATCCACCTTTAGTAGCTAGTATCACCTCCTCTCGGTGTCCCTCCAGTGCCTTTCCTATTCGTGACTCACTCGTCCCATATCCAACAGATGTATCAAAGAAGTTTATTCCTAGATTAAAAGCGTGTTTGACAACTCCAATTGCTGTATTCTCTGACGGACGCTGAATAGGAATGCCTCCGCAACCAACTCTCGAAACGTCCAGCTTTGTTTTTCCCAATCTCATTGTCTTCAATTGTAAGCACATCCAGTGAAGCATCCATGTTGAAAGTGAACCCTCTCTCATTTTCAACAGAGAAACTCATTCGAAAAGAGGAATTGGATCATATCATAAGAGAGGATATGCTCAATTCATGAACTAGTTAGACACACTGCACAATAAGAGAGAATGAAACAGTTGGAAGACCCGTATAGACGAGTATGAAGGACCAAGCTGCCTCACAGACTTATTCTTCTAGCCAAGATCTAGGGTGGTGAATCCTGCTTAGAGCATAGTGATTCAAAAGGATTGAACATCTGGGTGAAGAAATTAAAAGTTGGGTGACACTACTTGGCAAAAAGTCATAATCACGAAGAACATCTTGACAGTTTCTATCGTTCTGAGGGAAGACACCTATTGGAGAAGGTCGTACTTCTTCAGGCTCTCGAAAAGAAGTTCGGAGTGGATGTAAGAGAAACAGTGAAGGAAGAGCGAGCGAGGTTAGTCCAATCCCAATGGGAAAGGATTGCAGACCAGGCTTCTAGTATTCTGATTATGGATCTAGTTGATACTCTCTGGGAACCTCTAAAACAGCGAGGAATTGTTGCTTACGAAGTTGCAACTAATGATGAAAAGAAAACATGTCTCAAAGTGACTCGGTGTCTATTCGCTCAACTTGTAGAAGAATTGAAAATTCCCAAAGATTGGGGATATGATCTTTATTGCCAAGATGATGAATATATGGTCAAAGGGTTTAATGAAGAAATGGAGTTCTCTCGCTCCACGACCTTGATGGAGGGCTATGATTGTTGCAATCATTGTTATCGTTTGGTATAGCTGATTACTATACATCCAAGTGATAGACACTTCAAAGTATCTAAGAACATGGTGGTCGATAAGCAACTACTCACTGAATGAAGATTATTAACTTATTTCCTCATTCACAGTTCTGATTGTGTTGTCGATAAGAAATGTTGAGGTAATTCTCCGTGGATGGTGATGAAATATATACAACAATCAGGAAATTTCTGAACCATTGGTTCGAAACTAGGATTGTCACTCTCAATGTCCTGAATATCTTTACTGAGGATGAGCTAAGATATCGTTTCACTCCAGAATGGCGGTCTGTTGGAGAGATTTTCCACCATATTGGAGCACATCAGTTTTTAGCAGCACGTGGTGTGTTCAAGAAACGATGGACACCCCAATCTACTGAGCCTGATAATGATTGGGAGAATCACAAAAAGGAGGTCTGTGTTTCAACTAAGAGACTTGCCACATGGCTTCTCGATGTTCAGTTTTTACTGAAGGAATGGTGGAATGAATCAGATAGTTCAGCTCTATCCGAAATAAGGTATGATAATCCGTGGCACTTGGGAATGGAAGGTTGGATGCTACTTCATCATGCATATCAGGATGAATTGCATCACCGTGGACAGCTAACTGCTATTGCACGTCATCTAGATAGGAAGATACCTCCAATGTTTCCAGAAAGAACAATCAACAATCTTTGCATCTGCATCTATGATGCGATTGACAGAGAGATCAAACAAGAATCATCCAAAGAACCACTGTGATCGAATTTTGGAAATGATGTTAAGTCTACTTAATTGGATGTATGTTGATGTTTGTGTCTTGTTCGGTGCTCGGGGGTCTGGCCAGCACAAAGGGTGTGGACGACAATCAGCTTCTTGAGAAACAGGTGGCTACCCTTGAAGATATTGAGCGAGCTGGGTATGACTATGTGGAAGTATACCATGGGAATCAACCTCCTTGGTTTGGCAAGATAATTGCAGAAAGATTAGAGATACTGAAACTGAATGCGTATTCAATCCATCTCCCAAAAGACACTCTAGAAATGAAAAGAGTAGATTTTGATTCCATGCAGGATCGATTAGCCTCATTCATTCAGCAAACTGGGATTGAGGTGGTTGTCATTCATCCACCAGAATCTTCTGAATATGGGTTACAGAATTGGTACAGCAGACTTGACAGTCTAATGGAGATGGCTGAGAAGATAGGATGTGTTATCTGTCCTGAAATCATTCCCAACACAAGAGACCTCGTATTGGAATCTATTCAAACTTATAGCAAGCGAGCCATAGGGGTGACTGTCGATACTGAACACATGCACATACTTGGTTCTAATATCCATGATATGATTGATTATATTGGTGAAGCAATTCAAAATGTTCATTTCCGTGACAGTGATGGGAACCTAGTCAATCAAGATGGAACACGGAACTTTCTCCCCCTTGGTAAGGGGAACATCGATTTTCTGGGGGTAGTAAGAACGCTGGAGTGTAATGGATACAAAAAGGCTCTGACAATTGAGCTCGGGCCTCATGATTTTGCTTCCGAGGTCACTAAGGCGAGGGAATATGTCCAAAGATGTCTTCAGATGATATGAGTCATAGGTTCTGTGTTATCATTGCATCACATTCCTTGGTAGAAAACAGCTTCACACAAATTCTGTATAATCAAGCTGGGACATATCTGATTAATTACGAAGATGGCAGTGGCCAAAATGGATGCAATTACTGATGAAAAACAGAATACTTGCCATTCTTTTTGACATGGATGACACCCTATACACTAATCAATTCATCATCAGCGAAATAGCACGTAGAGTGTTGAATCAGCTTGGATTGGTACGTTTTATTGAAATGACAGATATGAAGATCATGAGATTGATTCAAGATGGTCCTGAATATTGGCTGAGGACTTACATGTTGACCAACAATGTGGCATCAAATTGGCAACCCACTTTGGAGCTTTGGATTGAATACTGCAGGAGATTTCTGTCATCATTTGGTTTGAGGAAAGTTGGTGATGAAATTGTCAATGCGTTCAAATGCGAATGGGAGAAATACGGCCCACCTGGACGGGGACTCTTCAGACCTCAGCTTGTCAACAAAGCAGATGTTGTCCTGAAAGGCCTCACAGAACGAGGATACAAGCTGGGTCTATCCACAAACCGTTTCTATGATCCGACAGAAGTACTAGAAAAGGACTCCATCTTTAGATTTTTCTCCTGCATTGAACATAGCGGTGTTCCGGGATATACAAAACCCTCGCCCTATATGCTCCTTAGGCTTGCAACTCAAATTGAAGTTAATCCTTTGAGATGCGCTTTCGTCGGGGACTGTATTAAAACGGATGTCAGAGCTGCTATGAATGCAGGAATGACTCCAGTCCTTGCAAATTGGAATGTAGAGTCACAAAGATTCTCGCCCGATGGCTTATTGATTGCCAATCAGATCGACGATCTCCTTTGTATTTTTCCTGAAATCTGACACGAGAGATATTGAACATATTTCTAAGAAGTCTTTAGAATACTAGGGTTTTATTGACTCAAGACAAACCGTTTTCTTCGATTTCGAAGAGGGTTTGCAAAACCCTCTAGAACTCTTTCAATTTTGCCTTTATTTGATTGATTCTCTCACCTGACATTGCGTCGACACCAAGAAAATCTGCAAGAAAACAAGATGTCAAATCAAGATGATATGTATAACCAAGAATCTCTTGAATTCTGGATTGAAGTTTGAGATCTAGATTTAGAGGATTACAACCATTATCAATGAAAATCTCTATGGTTTCCTCAAATCGTTTTTTCATCTCCAAATCTTCCTCTCTGCTTCGAAGCAATACTGGTAAGAACCCATGTTTAGCGCAAGTTGCTGCACCTTCAATCTCGTTATGACTTGCTTCGGGTAACTCTGAATTGATTGCTAGGATTTTTGCATTCTCATTCATTTGACAACGGGCTCTGTAGGCAACTGGAGCTAAATGTTTCCAGCCTATGAATATTGGAATCCTTCTCTTGATTAGCTGTGCGCAGCTTGATGGAGATGCACATATTGAGTCCCATTTCACATGCAATTGTTCAAGAGATTCAGATACAGAATTAAGATTCGTTCTTTGGACCCCAAGCAGTGTTTCAAGAATCGGAAGCACGATGGATACAATTAATGGTAGGGCCGCACGGGGTTTCAATCCCGGGGGAAGTCGAAATTTTTGCGTGTTTCTAATATTATCTGCTATATAACCACCTGAAGTTATTAGAAAGAGTGAGCAACCTCTTTTGCTTGCATCTCTGGTGGCTGAGATTGTTTCAGCAGTATGACCGGAGTAACTTATCGAAATTACAGCCCAATTCTTGTTTACGTACTGAGGTATTGAGTAATCTCGAGACGAGATTATAGGAATCAACTCATATCCTGAAAGATAAGCTCTACATATATCACCAGCAATCGCACTTCCTCCAACACCGGTTATGCAAATTCCCTCAAGACTCGACCTAAGAGATCGATGAACTCCTTCAATGAAGTCGTCATGGATTCTAATCAATCGTAGTAGTAATGGAAAATTGTTAGTCATAGACATCATGCTATTTATGTCGATTTTAGCTAACGCATTCTCAAAATCTGTAATAAATTCCATTTCAGTATCTCCCTCAAAAAGCAAGCTCATTTTGAAAACCACTTTTGCTCTCAAATACCCTCAGAACAAGAACCAAAGCCCAGACAATTGCTAGGATAAAAAGTGCAGAGAGGTTGTTTGGGGATTTATAGAGATAGATGTTAATAATACAGATTGATTGATGTGCAAACATTGCTGTCAATAGATTATGTCCTGATAGGTTGAATAGAGAGTCGATTACAAAAGAGTGCCCCAACATCGAAAGGTAGCTAATGGGGGTGGGATAGAGTCCCCAATACAAGTTTGACATCTGATGCCACAACCACCAATATGATCCTATAACAAGACTACCACACTCACGACCAAATCTCGATTGCAACTTTGTTAATGCAAATCCACGCCAGCCTGGCTCTTCGAATAATGGACTTGTTAGAAGTCCGGGGAAAAATGTGAGAGGGACAATCACGATGAGTGCAAGTCTTAGCTCAACCCGTTCTGAGTTGAGAAGAATTAATTGAGATTCATTACCAACAATGAAATTAAGTACATTTCCTATCGTGATTACTGTGGGTAGAATAAAGGCTGACAGCACGAGCCATGGTTTTTTCTTTGACCAAGTATGGGTTGTATTGAATATCTGTTCTAAATCGACCGCATGATTTGAGTACTTCTGTATAATCATAAGCGTTAAGATTGGCGAAATACCTCCGAGAGATGAAGGGATTAATATCAACTCTTCCGGCCATAGACCTAAAACCATCTGAATCCACCAGAACCACCCGATAATTAAGGTCAAGAGCAGGAACAGAATCAGAGAGTGTCTACTTGCGATATCTGTCATAATTCCTTCTCTAATTCTCCTTGCACTTTTTTGGTGGGTGGTGTACCTAGTGAATGCAGGTTTCGTCTACGAACCCAATAGAACAAATTTTGGTGAGGTTTGATTAGTAATAACCACTTACTCTCCTCATTGGATATATCTCATAATTGCAGGAATGTCCAGTAGTGATATCATCGTCGCAATCAACAAGGACCCCGATGCGCCAATCTTCATTGTTGCTGACTTTGGAATTGTGGGTGACATCTTCGTAGTCCTTCCTGAGGTCATCGAGGCAGTCAAGAAGATTCAAGCTGAGAGATAGAGGGTTTCCCTCTATCTTCCTCAATTTATTTAATTTCCAGCTTCTTAGCTCTGCAACTAACAGAATAATAGGGTAAAGAGTGACCAAACTGGTTCACGAATTCAAATTTGCAATGAAGAACGAGATAATGGACGCTGTCTTTATTAGCCATATAACGAATAAATGTGCAAGGCATCTCTCTCACTTGAGTGAGAGAATGTCAAGTCGTGTGGGAGAGTTCAATTTCGAACAACATCTTGCTCTCGTTTCAAGCGAGTATTCGTTTACTTCTTAGCAATTGGGTCTCCTGCTAAACGCAAGATTATACTGGGACCGATTCAAATGACGAAAAGAAATAGTATATTTTTAATCGTCTTTATCTTGTTGCTCACAACGCCACTTTTCATAGGCTATGTGGGTTATCAAGGCAAAGAACCAGCTGTCTGGATTGTAGGTCCAGAACAGTTTGATGAGAATGCAATGGTTGCGATAGATACAATCATGCAAGAACTTCCTGATGCGAGCTCTATGGTTCGCACCACAACACTTGAACATCTAGATGCTATACCTCTCCAAACGGATGTATTGATCATTGTTGGACATGGTGAACCTGATGGCATGAAATCCGCTGGAGGCATCATAGCGTGGGATGTTTTGTATTCCAGAATTTCAGAACTACAACCACGAAAGACTGTGGTTCTTGCATGTAACTCACCAACAGACCTGGATGACAACATCTTTGGATTTCCGGGTCTGATCGATGCTGAGGCTGGAGCACTTCTGGCTGTATGGCAGACCATGATGGAGATATCACCAGACAGTTCACCAAATGTTCCTGCCAACCGTATTCTCCAATCACAAACTGAAATGAAGAATCCTCTGGCTGCCGCGGTATATTTCGTGCATGGCTACTTTGGATCTGATTCAGAGTGGTCTGATTTGATGATGTTCTTGAATCTAGGAGTCTATAATTTTGTTGAATTCTTTGACTATTTTTCCAAATACTCTGGACTTACTCAGAATGAAGTGCACTACTTTGAAAATCCAATATACGTATATGCCAATGACTTGGCGGATGCAGTGATTGCTGAACTGCCCCCCAACACACAGGTCGATTTCGTTGGCCATAGCATGGGTGGAATCATTATTAGGGAAATGATACGACTCAGAGCTGATGACCTGAAAGCAGCCAAGATTGGAGTAGGATCTGTCTTCACCTTGGCCACCCCCCATCTGGGAACCTATATGGCCACAATTAATCTCTTTGGAGATGCATTGAATTTTATAAAGCTTCTTTTTGGAGCTAGTTTTTGGTACAGTCCTGCCCTATTCTCAATGCACCCAGACAGTCCCTTGATGATAACACTGAACAGTGATCCAGACTCTTACGGTAGTGACATAAAATGGCATGCACTAGCTTCAATAGACTGGTTGTGGACTTGGCTTGTATTTTATCTCCATGGCGAACATAGTGATGGACTTGTCGGGTTGAGTCGTGCACAACCATCATTTCCGGGATGGTATCACAGTGATATTGATTCCAACTCGCATGGTGGGATCATCACCTCACCCAACACTATAAACTACCTTAATCAATGGCTCACTGGACCTGCTGATTTAGACAACGACGGTTTACTCGATGCCCTTGAGCTATGGGTTTACAATACAGCATACTATGACCCGGATTCTGATAATGATGGGCTCTCAGATGGCGATGAGGTGCTCATATGGCATACTGACCCACTACTAGCGGATACAGACGGAGACTCCCTCAATGACTATAATGAAGTAATTGTCTATGGTACAAATCCATTTGTTTGGAGTACAGATGGGGATATTCTCAGTGATGGACAGGAAGTAGCCTGGGGATATAATCCACTCGATGCAAATAATCCCATAGTTGCAGATAATCTGATTTACACATCTTGGCAAGTCGGAGGGACAACTGGATATGTTCGTGCAAATCACTACACAGCAATGGATTATGTGAAGGTCTATGTCAAATACAAGACAAGTTTTGGGTATTGGACCTCCTATTTCCTTTCTGGCACTGACTATACACCCACCTACTATGGAGATTACTATGTATCATGGAGTCTTCTTCAAGGATATGTTCAGATGCGCGTAAAGGTTCAGGCATATGACTCTGCGAATCACTACCTAGGCAGCGATTATCAATATGTTACACTGCCGGGTGGTGGTGGAGGTGGAGGTGGCGATCCAGTACCTGAATGACATTTTAGCTAGAATCCATTGTTTGGAATAGCCCTACAGTAATTGTAGGGCCATTCTTTTTCTTGGTTTATCCAAACCACCTTGTGGGTATGTCTTCATCAGATCTTGTGGTAGCAATCAATAAACAAGGCCCCTGATGCACCAATATTCAGTGTTGCTGACTTCGTAATTGTGGGTGACATTTTCGTAGTCTTGCCGAGGTCATTGAGGTGGTCAATATTTTCCACTGCGCCTTTGCGCTTGTATGTAGAAATATATTAAATGAACTCCTGCTCGTCAACACAATGACGTGAGATTAGGAGAGAGTTAATTGAATCGCAGAAGTTTCATTGTAATACTCCTTGTCATAATACTTGGTATTCAGACTTTCCCTTTTTCAGATGCAGAATATGTCCCCTCTAATATCACAGTCAAACCTGAGGTTAGAATGGGACACGTAATGGTATTTGATCCCCACAACGATGTCGCTGTGATTTTTGGCGGCTTGAGTGTGGAAGGTGGAATGCATTTTCTTGGAGACACATGGGTCTATTCATACACTGAAAATTCCTGGACTGAACTCGAGCTGACGTCTTCTCCACCTTCTGACGATAATACCGCAATGGTCTATTGTAATGAAACAAATGAAATCATCTTCTATGGCGGAGATTCCAATCCAGAAACATGGTCGTTTGCCTGCGAAACTCAGACATGGTCTCGAGTTACAACATCTGTCAATCCAGGGTTTCGAGACTCACATGCTATGGTATATGATTCACAGGAGAATGTTGTCATTCTTTTCGGAGGCTTTGGAGGAGATGGACAAATCACAGACGATCTTTGGATGTTCAACTGCAGCAGTCGACAGTGGACAGAGCTCTTTCCATTAACAAGACCTCTTGCACGTTATGGACATGTCATGGTCTATGACCAGTCCATCAATAAAACAGTCATGACCGGTGGGAATACAAATTCCGAAGGTTACCAAGATGATACTTGGATATACACAACATCCACAAACGATTGGACTGAGTTGACACCAATCGGAACTCCCGACGCACTGAAATGGTCATCAATGACATATGATTCAGTGAATCAGAAGTGCACAATGTTCGGAGGTGTGAATGGAGAAGATCATGCAGTTAACTACACTTGGGTTTATGATGGTTCATTGAACACATGGTCACGATGTTATCCAACTACAGCTCCTGCAGGAAGGATAAATGCTGGTCTTACCTTTGATTTGAATAATAATGTAGTAATCCTGTTTGGCGGCATGGTCGATTATGAGAATCACTTTGATGATACATGGACCTACTCTTATGAGAGTAATATCTGGATAGACATGGAAGAGAATTCTGACACAACGCCAAA
Organism: Candidatus Thorarchaeota archaeon; assembly: GCA_016840855.1. Lineage (GTDB taxonomy): Archaea > Asgardarchaeota > Thorarchaeia > Thorarchaeales > Thorarchaeaceae > SMTZ1-45. The sequence goes on from JAEORO010000168.1 coordinate 23,131, forward strand.
CAATTTTGGTTTTGATCCAATGCCAATTGCCTTAGCATCGGTAATCGGTGCTGCAGTCATTGCTATAACTCTTATCATTCGCAAGAAGACCTGAAATCATCGAGGCGGTCAAGAAGACTCATGCTGAGAGATAGAGGACCCCCTCTATCTTTTCACAAGACATAATGAGTACTGATTTGGCGTGGCTATGTATTCTTCCTGCAAATTATTACTTTGATGTCAGTCTTCAAAAGGCATTGTTACTGCCTCTTTTCCGCCATGAATACAACAACCGAAATAATACCCGAATCTGACTACCAGTTCCGA
>JAEORO010000169.1 GCA_016840855.1 Candidatus Thorarchaeota archaeon
AATATAGTTCAGCTGATATCTTGGAAGCTGCGTACGGACTTAGAGGATCCAAGGGGCTGTCTTCCTTTGTAGGAAGTGTGACCGGATTCCCATAGACCGCTGCACTTGAGCTCAGTACAAATCTCTCTGCATTACATTTTCTGGCTAGCTCTAGAGCATTAATGGTGCCATGAACATTAGTGTCGTTTACAAGAATTGGGTTTTCAACAGAGAGTTTCACTGATGATATCGCTGCCAGGTGAAAGATAATGTCAACATCTTCATGAACTGCATCTGAGAACCTGCGGTTACAAATATCCACTTCTACAAGTCGGAAGTTATCATGCTTACGCGCCTCCACGAGGTTTTGCATTTTTCCTGTTCGCAGGTTGTCTATACCAATAACCGAGTATCCTTTGTCTAGTAGCAAATCTACAAGATGGCTCCCGATAAAGCCTGCAGCTCCAGTTACAATGGCACTTCCTGTCATTACTGGTTTACAAATGAAAATGGTACTGTTAACACTTTCCAAGGCATTGCAAAGGCCTATATTATACCAAGACTTACGGTCCATCAGAATGATCATGCACTTCGTCTACATCATTGAAACAACAGATGGGACCTACTATACTGGAATGACCAATGATATAGCGAGACGATTTCAAGAGCACCTCTCTGGAAACTCAAAATCTGCAGCATATCTTAAGATGCATAAGCCAGCATATGTTGTCTATATGTCAGAGTGCAAGACCCGGCGTGAAGCAATGCACCTCGAACAACAGATAAAGAAAGATTACAAATTAAAGATGGAATGTATTGGGCCTCGACGTGATATTAGAGAGGTCATCGACTCTGAACTTAGCTACCGTTAATAACCTACTCGAAGTGTTCTTATCGAGGACGTACCTCCTACTGAACACGTGATGCTCATGCCTGAGATAGTTTTGGCAATTGATGCTGGTACAACTGGCGTTCGTTCCATGTTCCTTGATAAATCTGGGCGCGTTCACGGGAAAGCATACTCGGAATATGAGAGTACATATCCCAGTCCCTCCTGGGTGGAGCAGGACGCGGAGAGTTGGTGGTTGAAGACCTGTGAAACCATCAAAATTGCCCTGACTACAGCTGGCATTAACCCAAAGAATGTCGTCAGTGTAAGTGTAACTAATCAGAGAGAAACAACTGTCCCAATTGATACGAATGGAACCCCACTACGTAAAGCCATCGTGTGGCAGGACCGACGGACTATTCCTCAATGTGAATGGATTACCAAGCAGCTATCTGAGGACGAGATCTATTCGATAACCGGGCTAACAGTTGACCCATATTTCTCAGCACCAAAGATTCTGTGGATCATGAAAAATGAACCCTCCGTCTATGAGAAGGCTCACAAATTCCTTCTCGTTCATGACTATCTCATCTATCGTTTATCTGATCAATTGATTACAGATTTCTCTAATGCTAGTAGGACTATGCTCTTTGATATCCGTAGGGGGATTTGGTCCGATAGAATACTTGACGCTTTTGAGATTGCGAGAGAGAAACTACCAACACCAGTGGAACCAGGATTACAGGTAGGGGAAATCACTGCCCGTGCATCTAAAGAAACAGGTCTCTCTGAGGGAACTCCTGTCGTAGCAGGTGGTGGTGACCAGCAATGCGCGGCCTTAGGTGTTGGTGTGGTCAGAGAAGGGATGCTTAAGTCGACAACTGGAACTGGCACCTTCATGCTTGCACATTCTAGAACTGTTCGTCTAGATCCCGGGAGGCGTGTGCTCTGTAGTCGTCATGTGGTGCCAAACGCATTCGTGGTTGAGGCTAGCATGTTTACAACTGGTTCTGCGCTGAAGTGGTTCCGGGACAATCTTGGTGTTGAAGAGAAAGCGATTGCTAGTGAGAAGGGAGTAGATCCATACGAGATTATCACAGAAGAAGCCAGTAGAATCCCAGCTGGTTCGGAAGGAGTTATTCACATTCCCCACTTTGTAGGAGCCGGAGCTCCAAACTGGAACCCTCACTCCCGCGGTATCTTTGCAGGTCTTGCCCTCGGTCACACTCGTGCTCACATCATACGCTCAATCCTCGAAGGCGTTTCGTATGAGATTCGAACTAATGTAGAAGTCATGCAGGAGCTTGGACTTCCTTCAAGGGAGTTTCGCGTCACTGGTGGTGCAGCAAGAAGCGAAACTTGGATGCAAATACAAGCCAACATACTTCGCAAACCAGTCATTCGGACCCAGATGGAAGAAGCCACTGCTATCGGTGCTGCAATACTTGCGTTTAAGGGAGTAGGCATCTTCAAGTCAGTCGCGCAGGCTGCTGAGGAGATGGTCAAAACGCTTCCCCCTCTCATTCCGACCAAAGAAACTCTTGAGGTCTACCAAAAGGGATACAAGAAGTTCAAAGAACTGTACTCCGCAATCTCTAACCTGCGACTTGATGAAGACTAATCGGCATAGACTGCAATCTTGTTGCCTTTGTCAAGAACAAGTATCTTCACATCGGGGTCTTCATCAATCCACTCATCAATGACTGACTGTGGGTCATCCACAAACTCAAGATGCGCGGCTTCTACTGTGCCTTTGTCGAGTTTTGAATATATTCGGACTCGGGAAACTCGCTTCAAGAGCTCAGCAAACTTGTATGCCTTATGTTCGTAGAGGTGGTATCCTCCACTGATGGACTTGATGACCTCATCAAGTGGAGCTGTCAGTTTGTTGTAGAAGTTCTCAATCGCTGAATCCGGAGCAATCCCATCCCGGCATTCCGCAAGGCAAAGAATCTGTCCTCCATCAAGTACAGCGTTCTTTGTTAGCTCTATGGCTCTCTGGGCATGATAGAGACTTTCATCCTGAGGATATCCACCTGGCGAAACGACTATTCTTGTTCGAGGTTTCACGAGGAAACTTGAGGTTTCATCCAATAGCTCCATCCCGCGGGCTGTCACCGGTTCGTGATATCCTGCATCAGCCCACACAAGTTTCCTGTTGCTTGTAACAATAGCCACGAGGAAAATCTTTGCTCCTCGTGTAATCATTTCCATAGCTTCTTTCATATCCTCTGCCAAGGGGTTATCTCGCCTTGACGCATCTGGATGAAATGGGTGGATTCCAAATGTGGAACGTGGGTTGAGTGCTAAAGCATGGTTTGCCTCAATTGTCTTGAAGCCACAGACGCCAGGAAGGAAGTTCTTTACGACATTTGAATATCCTGCAAAATAATGAGCTTTCATATCAGATAAGCTCACATAGACATCATGGCCTACTGCTAATGCATTGACAATGACCGGAGTACCTCTACTAGTCTTCCCCAGTTCAATCATGTTTTGAGACTGGCAATCATGTATTGTGACATCATAATTGGAGAGTTTTACATTACTTGCAGCTCGTTTGATCATATCAACAATGTTGAGGTTCTCTGGATGGTCCACCTCATGAGAGCCAGTTGTAATAATGAACTGGACATGGTTAGCATCCACGAGGTGATGAACGACTGCAGAGATCATATCCCAATGAGGCGCATCACGTGTGTGGTCTTCAACAAGGACACAGACACTATGGCTCTTTGAGATGTCAGAGAGAAGTGGACCGTGGGGATTGTTAAGCACTCTCTCAATTCCTGCCTCAACATCAGCTGATGTTTTTGATGGCTTTGGTTCAATATACCCTGCAAGGTTCTTCTCTGGTATACTGAGATTGATACTGCCGTCACCGAATGTCACATGAACATCCAACGTTTTACCTCATCATTACATTTGAGATACACTCACAAAAACATTCACCATGCTGCACTTAATTAAACATGACCACCAAAACAGATATTGCGCAACACGCGTCTGAAGGCTCATGAATGAGTCAGATAAGGAAATGGCGCGGTCTGGGGATGGTATGACTGGTATGGGTCGATGGCTCGCCATCTCTTCAGAGTTGCCGTGTGCTGTCATCGCACTCCTTTTAGTGGGACAGATTGTTGGTGGCGCTATTGGAGGACCCGCAGGCGCGACTTGGGGAGCTCTTCTAGGAGCGCTTTTTGGATTCGCATTTGGAGTATATAGCGTCTTTGTGACAATTCGATATTTTGATCGGCTTGAGGTCAAGACAAAGCGTACTACTACATACATGCCACCGATGGACGAGATTCTTGAGGACGTGACGTTTGACGTAGACTCCACGAGCTCTGATGATAAGGATGAGGAGTAGCAGTTCTTGCTCACTCTAGAAACTCGGAGTCGTCTGCATCTAAGACCTCAATGATCACCTTAGTTGCTGTCCTTCCGACACCCGCGATGATTATCTGTACAAGCAGAGCGATAAAGAAAGCTCCTAGAGCAATTCCAAAGATTCTGATTGATATCGAGTTTAAGTCGAACGCCCAAGGTGCGAGAAAGTACAGATCTGCGAGATACCAAGTATAGATGCCAGTAATCCCCATTAGTGCAACAAGAAGGCCAAATGCTACAACAACCGTCTTCACTCGCGGAGTGTCCATTTTCACCTCTTCAATTCCAGGTCCAACAACCGCATCACCAATCCGTCTTGAGAATCTGATGAACACACTCATTGCTGCCAGAAATACCAGCAATGCAATGATACTGGTAATCAGGAGGACTAGAATCTTCAATTCGTCATTCAACCCAAAAAACAAGTCACCTACAGCATAAGCTGACAACGACCCAATCATCACAATTACCGCTACGATCTGTATGACGAAAGTGATTGTTGCTGAGCTTCTGAAGAGGCTTCCAAGATTGATATAATCTTCACGAGGCGCTGTCATATTGACCAACAAAATCGATGTAGAACGCAACTTATTTGAATTCTTCTACTCTCAAACAAGTCTTTCTGCGCCTTCGTCAAGCTTATATCGTGCATACTTTGTCTGTCCGTAGTCCTCATCAGATTGTGAAGAGAAGAATTCCATGATGGCCTCTAAATCTGCAAATGAATATGGCTTTGTCAATGCGAGGATTCGAGGTATGAAGTCTCGATTTCTTACTGTTGGCAACTATGAGAGTCTACTTTCGAGCGGCAGCTATGAGGATTTCATCAAGATTCTCTCAGGAACCTACTATGGTCAAATAATCAGTAGAGACTCGACCACTAGTAGACCTAGTCCTGAAGAACTAGCGCTCATCCTGTCCCGTGACTTTGCCTCCGTGAGTATCAGTCTCTCACGTACGCTCACTGGGAAAGTTCGAGAATTCACCAACACTTACCTTGAGATGTTCATGGCTGAGAGTGTGAAGTCGATAATTCGAGGAGTTCACGTTGGTCTTGATAAGGATGAGATTTTGAGATTCGCAGTTCCTCAAACTCCAGAACAGGCAACACTTTTCGAATCATTGGTTGATACTGGTTCAATCAGTAAGCTGATTGACCTTCTCCCCTACTGGGATCTTAGAGTAGCTCTATTAACTAGACTTCCGAGCTATGAGGAGTTCAACTCCACAGCTCCTCTTGAGGTGGCAATTGAGGAATGGTACCTCAAGAAAGTCCTAGAAGCACTCAAAGAGTTCTCAGACGAAGAAGCAAAACGTGTGCTCGATATTCTAGAGTCTCGAGTGATTTTGCGGAATGCCTTGACTGCTCTGCGAGCTGTTATTCTTCAACTTGAACCACGTGCATTAGAACAGTCGCTAATCAGATTTGCGAAAGCGCGAGAGTTTACGGACTCTCTCAAGTCTGTCAACACGTGGCGAGATGTGATAAACAGGTTGGACGCAACTCGTTTTGGGCAGTTTGGTGGAAGAATTGCTAGGCTCTACGAAGAAACGGAGGATCTCTCAGATGTGGAGCTAGCAATCGAGGACTATATAGCTCAAAGAGTGAAACAACAGCTGACAGCATTTCCATTTCATCTAGGAACAATCATTGGATTTTTCAATCTGAAGTACTATGAAGTGAGAAACATCCGCTCGATTGCTGTAGGAGTGGAACGAGGACAATCAGCTGAAAACATTAGGAAAATGATTATAATCTGGTGAGATTTGGAGGAAACGATCACATGAAAATCGACAATCAAATCAAGTTCATGGCCATGATGTTGATGGGTCTGGTGCTAGCAACACTAGCTGTATTTGCAATATCTTTGGCTGACGCTTCAACGGTTCTGAATGCGCTAGGTGTCCCAGTTGATAGAGGGTTTGTGCCTGCTCAGTTGGCTGATGGGGATGGTTGGGCTATTCTTGGCCTTGGAATAGGAGCTGGTCTTGCCCTTGGTCTGGCTGGAATAGGAGCTGGTCTCGGAATGGGTACAGCTTCCGCAGCGGCACTCGGAGCCATCACTGAGAAACCTGAAACTTTCGGAAAGAGTATTCTATACGTAGTATTCATTGAGGCTGTAGCTATCTACGGTTTTGTTATTGCGTTCTTGCTTGTAGGATATATTCCGACAATTATGGGTCATTAGAACGACATAGAGAAACTAGTAGAGGTGATCTTCCTCCCTCTACTCTTTCTTTTCTTCAGTACCGAATAGGATTGTTGAGATTGCGTCCCGTATCTCGCTCTCGTAACGCTCTAATCGTGCTTCGAATGTATTGTCAACCCACATGGTGGAATCCTTGTTCCGTACAATTGCTCCGCCTAATGCACGAACCTCTTCATTTGAGATACTTAGTTTTGTCTTTTTGCTAGTTGCTTTAGCAATAGCCGTTTCTACAGTCTTCAAGTCAATATGATTTGCCTGTCCTTTTGGTATAATGATCTCTAGCTCTGGTTCTTCAAGCGATGCTGCTGCATCTATGATCAATTTTTCGAGTGTTTTCTCGTATGCTTTCTTTTTCACTAAATCCTCGAGGTGCTCTCTTGTAGATGTCATTACCTCTTCAATAAGGGCTTCTTTCGCTTCAAGTAGCTGATACTTAGACTTGAGCTTGGCACTTGCCTCATATCTGGAGACTTCTGCGTTTGCCTCAATCTCTGCCTTTCCAGTAATTGACTCAGTGACTGTTTTTGCCTTTGCTCGTGCATCTTTTAGCTTCTGCTGTTTCTGGGCTTCAGCCTCAGAAAGGATTTCCTTCTCTTTTTCAGCCGTCTTGGAATTGATGATTTCAATAATGTTTGTTAGTCCACTCATGACATCATACCTCCCCCAATAGGATCTTCACAGCTGCCTCATAGGCTGCATTCTTCTTCTTTTGGGCGTTCTCCCGTATTTTCTTGATTTCCTTCTCTGTTTCTTTCAAAACCGCTGATTCAATCTCAACTTTTCTGCTCTCAATCTCACTGAGCATTCTTGTTGCAGTGTCCTTCGCTTCTTTTTCTGCAGCCTCGATAATCATCTTCGCTTCATCGTCTGCGTCTTCTTGGATCTTACGCGCTTTCTTCTGAGCTTCATCAATTCTCTTTTTAGCTGCCATCTCAGTCTCATGAATCTGGTCGATTTCATCATGTGCTGTACTCATGACCATTCCTCAAAGTGGACGGTAGTAGTTCCACACCGATACCATCCCCCTTTAAAGATTAATGTCAGCCCGTAAAGGTTATTTAGAGCATGGGAAGCATCTCGTGATTACACAGCTCGGTATAAAGTGCCACTAGGTGCTGCATACCTATGCTTGTGGCACTGGTGATGATGCAATGCGTCTTCAGATGAGTCCTGAAAAAATGGTTGTAGCAAAGGTCATCTCTCACAAGGATTTTGAGAGACAGGTCTTGAAGTCAATAGAGGAGTTCTCGCTCTTTGAATTCATTGATGTTCGTCGTCAAGCAGGAATTGTTGATGTGAAACGGACTCGCGAAGAGGAAACCGTCTATGTTGCCCTTGAACGATTGACCAAGGTCCTTGAGTCGTTAGAGATTGACTATACCAAGAGGACTGGAGTCTACACTGAAGTGTATGATACCACACTTCAAAACTCACTCAAGTTTGCTTCAGAGGTCATCTCTGCTGTCGAAGCAGAGGTCCTCGATATTGATTCCAAGTTGACAATAGCTCGTTTAGAGATTGAACGCCAGAGAGGCATTGCAGATGTTGCCATGTCCCTGAGGCCACTTGGTATAGATCCTAGTTTGATTGGCACTACTGAATTCACATTCACAACAGCTGGCATTATACCTTCTGGGAGAGAGTCCGAGCTGGAGTGGAGTATCAACGAGGTCACTGAAGGCGCTTTCACAGTTGGTCGTATGCCCCTGAAAAGAGGCGGGGCTGCATGCGTAATCACAGTGCCTATTGAATTGAAAGATGCTGTCGAGCGAATTTTATCAGCTATGCAGTTCGAGGCTTTTGCGATACCCGAGGACTCAACTGGTCAACCTGAACAGATTGTTGAGGATGCTGAAATCAAGATTGCTGAGTTGAACCAGGAAACAGACCAACTCGATAAGAGAAAGGAGCACATTGCACTTGAGTGGGGTCAACGTATCCTGGCTGCATGGGAAACTCTTGATATTGAGCGAAAGAGGATTGACATCAAGAGCTTTATTGTCTACACTGAACAAGCTATCAAGATGTGGGGCTGGGTTCCTAAGGGGAAAGAGGAGGAGTTCGAATCCATTCTTCGTAAGAATGTAGGACCGGCTCTTGAAGTTACATTTGATGAACCTGACTTCGCTGAGGTTGAAGCACCAACTTACATATCCAATCCATCATTTATGAAGCCAACAGAGGATGTTGTCAAAGCATTCGGGATCCCCTCTCGTCATGATCTCGACCCAACGAAGCTTATGGCTTTCTCATTCCCATTGATTTTCGGTCTGGTCTTCTCAGATGTTGGACAAGGGTTTCTGATATTCCTCATTGGTTATGCTGCCCTGAGAGCAAACAAGAAAGGGCAGGACTGGGGTTCTATTCTCGGATATGTTCAGAATGGTGCTCAAGGTCTAATGTTGATGGGTATTTTTGCCATGTTAGGTGGCTTCCTGTTTGGGAGTATCTTTGGTGCAGAAACAGTCATCGAACCATTGTGGCCAATATTTGCTCACGCTGATCCAAACCGTGCGACACACATGCTTAAGCTCTCGATTGAGGTGGGAGTCATCCATATCTCATTGGGCATTATCTTGAGTCTATACAATGAGCTAAAGCATAAGGACCGAAGAAAATCATTGATTGCCATCTCATACCTCTGGCTATACCTAGGTTTCATCAACCTCCTGTTTGGTGTGAGCTATAACAGTATTGGCAACTGGTTCTCTGCGACTGGTACTGTATCCCTATGGCTTCCAATCATTGGTATCGGCTATGGTACTGGAACACACAACCCGTTCTATCCTATTCTCCCAATAGCGCCGATGATATTCACCATCGTAATGTTCATCATTCCACTTGTCATCATGTTGGTTTCTTCACTCATGGGCGGAATGGACGGCGTAGTGTACTTCCTAGAATACATCATAGGAATGATTAGTCACACAGTCAGCTATGCACGTATCTTTGCACTGAACACTGTACATATCATTCTTAGTAGTGTGTTCATCTCATTGCCTGCAATCTTCGTTATCTACTTCCCTGAGTTCTCATTGTTTGGACTTGAGATAATTCCTCATGAGGTAACTACACTGCACTACACAGGGCCTCCGTACATGCCACTTCTTGGTGCATTCATTGGTACCCTGATTGTAGGGGTTCTTGAAGGTCTGCTTGGGTTCATGCACACACTCAGGCTTCACTTTGTAGAGTGGTTTAGCAAATTCTATCATGCAGGTGGTGTTGAATTTCAGCCATTCCGTGTGAAACGCCTACATACTGTGAAAATGGCTCAGGAAACAGTTGCAGCGAACATCACAGTTCCATGACAGCAACCAATTGATCATTGCCCTGCTGAGCCTAGGTAGAGTGCAACAAGCTCAGTTTCACCTTTCTCACTAGGGTCCTGATCTCTCTCAAGACGCTGTCTGTTGTCCCACACACTCCTCGCTAGTAAGTCTGTGGTCTTTGCTCGGTTATCTACATTCTGAGCTGCTTGGGCATCACCGACCTGCTGGAAGACTTGTGCAGCCACTGTATAGTTCCCGACAGCTTCGCGAAGCTGATCATTCGCGTCTGTGTAATGCATCTTTGCTTTGGACTTCTTTCCTGTCTTGAACATATACTCAGCCATGAAATCGCTTTTTGCTCCTTGGATTCTAGAGAGATCGCCTTTGAACTTCAAGACCACTCCCTGAAGCTGTTTCACCTGCAGCTCAACATTGTTCCTTAGACGTATCATTTCACCCTTCACACTGTCGAGCTCGTTTGCAGCAGACTCGAACGATGCAACAGTCTGTTTAATTCTGGATATTGCTCCATCGTGGATTTCCAAGGCATCTTCAACGATATCCTCATCATCAAGCTGCGCAAGTTCATCCTCCAGTCTTCGAAACGCGTTCATTCTCTCTATCTGTGCTCTGAATGACCATTGTTCAGACTGCCGAGAGTATACCTGTGCTTCTGAGGCAAAGGCCGTTGCTAACGCTAGTTTTCCAAGGTCGGTGAGCTCTGCTGCTGGTCCTTTTTCTCCTATGACCTTGTAGTATGATGCAGCCTCTGCAGCATGAAGGTTCTCAAGGATACGCGACATGATGAACTTCACTCCATGGGTCAATTGCGAACTCAGCTGAAACTGAATCATATACTTCACATTATTGAGTAGCGCTAAGGTTCGGTTTCGAAGGTTTCCAACCTCCTGATCTTCTGCTTCGATACTCAATAGAATACCTAGACTGTTCAAACCTTCACGAATTGAGTCAAGGGCCTCAGCAGGATTGCTAGCCATCAGGGCCTCTGCTTCATCCAAGTCCTTGCCCACATCTTGAATAAGTCCTGTCTTACGGAGGTCTTTGGCAAAATCAATCTGGTCAATGATACTGCTGATATCATTAGTCTTCTTCTTTTGTTTCTCGAGGAGATCCTTGACGAAGCTGTATGTCTTTAGATCCTCTTTGATTGCACCAGTAAGTTCTCGAGTCTTAGCGAGCTTTTCTGCTTTTTCCAGATTTTTGAAGATGTCTTTCAATACAATGCTCGCTTCACTACTATTGTTGAGTTTAATCAGTTCTGACAGTGTCTGTACACTAGATTCCACACTGCAATACAACGACTGCGCTTTCTTTTGCTCCTTGTCAATTCTGGACTGCTCTGCGTTGGTCTGAAGTGCTATTACCTCCCTGAAACATTTCTCAGCCCTACCAAAAGCATCAGATGCCACTTGGTATAGTTTCGAGGCGTCTTCTAAGTTGCCTGAACGCATTTGAGCGTCAGCGATATCCGTATAGGTCATTGCGAGATATACCTCACTCAGACCAGCAGTATTCTGTTTCCAAGACTTAATCATGGAAAGTCTCTCTTTCTCATCGCGTCTTTTTCCAAAATGCGGGATTGCTTCATTGTATAAGTCCGTCGCTTGTTCAAAAATGAACGAACTGATGATATCCCTCCATACAAGCTCGTCAAATGGGTTGAACGCCTGTCTGAAGGTACTCTCTTGACCAATGAGCTCGTTCAGGAACTCATCATAGAACTCCGCTTCTGCACTCATATTCTTTCCAAGCATCGATGAAAGCTCTACATCCTTCGCCTCGTGACTTTGTTTGAGCAGATTATATGCTTGCATACCCAAGGCTACTCTGCGTAGTTTCTGAGTCCCATCTATCTTCTGTGCAATTGCAGAAAATGGCTTCTCTAGCATCGTATAGACCGCGGCTAGGTACTTAGAGGCATTCTTTTGTATGTCTGCATGCTCCTCCTCCACAAATGGTCCGCTGGCTGCAGCTGCTTGGTGAAGCCATGCCATGACCCGAGCCATCCATATATCTGCCAAGTTTTTCTGAGATTGAGCTGTGAGCTCTTCGAGTGCGTTCTCAAGTTGAGTCTTGGTTTCCCCTTCACTCTGAGCAATTCTATTCTTTATGTAAGCAAGATCAAACTCATCAATCATGATTTGTTCATTGAAGGCTACAATACTATCGTATAGTTCTGTGAACGAATCATGCATTTCGATACGCTTTTTCTCAAGACCCTCCTTATCATCAATATCATGGAGTGAAAAATCTCTCACTGCATCTTGCGCTTTGATGTTCAGCTCAAAAAGCAGACTAGTAAAAATGGTAATGTCGTCTGTATCGCTGTCATCCTGCTGACTTGCTTTTTTCTTCGAGCTGGGTAGAACGTTACTCAATAGAGTATCCTCCTCTAATTTCAAGCCCAAAGAAGGAACAGCTTACTATTACTTAAGAGTACTTGCGCTGAGCGCCTTACCGTAATGAGTCTGAACACCAGGTGCTTTTTTGAACGGTTTGACCTAAAGGCTATTCGTCGTCAGCAGTTCTGAATCTTATCTGACGTCCATCTCGAAACTTAATGAGGTGACCATCGCCAACGAGCTTATTCAGGACTTCACTTGTCCTTGACCGAGATTTTCCCCATTTCTCAGCCAATTCAGTTGCGGTAAGCCCCAAGTCTTCCTCATTGAGGAGGTTCACAAGTCTGGACCAGCTGACATCTCCCTCTAAACAGTTGCCAGGATCACTAAAAACATTATACTGCCCTGAGTCAAAAGGTGAGCCTGCGTCTGAGGGGTTTTTCAACCTTGTAGTGAGTTCTACAATCGTGTCTTTTAGAGTGTAGACAGTCTGTTTTAACTCATGAACTTCCTTTCGAAGCTCTTTCAGTTCTTTATTTTCTGTCAATACTATTCCCCCTATTCCTAACTCTTTTCATAATCTGGACGAAACTCGATATAGTTCCTTCTCTTCTTCTTCTTCTCCAGACACTCTTTGACCTCTTCTGCCTCGAAGTTCAACTCTTGGTTTGGATCGTAGTTTTCCATATCTTCCAATGCTCCTTCCGTGTCAGGTATGTCTTCTGCTTCTCTCGGGAGGACATTGGGCTTCGCAGTCACTTTCTTATCAAGTGATTTTGATTCAGTGGATGATGATACGGGTTCAAATAACTCGTACTCAGATTTCTTCATCCGAAGGATATTGCCGAGAATTTCCTTTGTTTCCTTCATACAACGGTCTCGTTTATGCTGGTACGTCATGCTGCTCGACAACCGTCAACAATAATCGACAATAATCATCTTATGAATTTGTGAGTATATAAAGATTTAGCCATGTCCTTTTTGTTACTCCCTGTCTACAACCATTGTTCTGGCAAAGGTGATGTACCCTGTATGAGCGACCATCCATGTTGTAGGTCGTGTCTTATTCTCACGGACCATGATTTCCCTCTCCAAGATCTCTAGAGTCTTTATCATTCCCCATTTCCCATTCTCTCCAAGTGCTTTGCATGTCTTCATGGTCTGCTCAATGGTCGGACTATAGCTAGCCAAAGAATGGCTTGGCCGCAACACACGATGTGCTTCATCTGTAAGTTCCCAAGGAGTAGCGAGGTCAAGTACTACAGCATCAATATCTGTTTCTTTTATGCCCTCCAGGATGTCCTGATTGTACATTGTCACATTTTCAGTCAGTCCATATTTCTCCAAATTCTTCTTTGCGCCAGTATACATGTCTTCCCTTACCTCATACGTATACACGTGACCAGTGGGACCTACTGCTCTTGAGAGAATGCTTGTGAGCGCACCTGAACCAGTACCAGATTCAACAACTCTGGCTCCTGCACCTATCCCAGCTTCAATCAGTATGGTCCCTGCATCCTTTGGATACACAATCTGCGTGTTCCTTCCCATTGCAATCTGGATATCAGTTGGATTTGGTCTGTGAATTTGGAAGATAACTCCTGAATGACTCTCAACTTTTATCCCATAGGGTCTTCCAATCAAGTCATCAAACTTTATCTTCCCTCTGTTGGAGTGGAACTCCTCACCAGCGATGACTTTCCGTATCCAGTTACGCTTAGCATCTAGAAAAATGAAGACATGACTTCCATCCTGAATTAGGTCTTGCATGATGTGTCACTGAACAGTTATGGTTTTGAGTCTTGCTAACCAGTAACGCGCGATGCTACAAAGCTTTATTCGAAGTCAGATTTGAGTTGTCCAGAGGTGTTCGTTTGAGAAAGCCATCCACGCCAGATGAAGACGAAATCGACGCCACTGACCAAGCTGACAAACCTGTGGACCTCCTACCGAAGTCCGCACTTCCATATCACCCTCGCGTAGGTGATCCACTTGACTTGCTTGTTGATCTAAGTGTTGGCGTTGTGTTAGGTCGTTCAGACTCATTCCATCGCAAGTACCATACTGTAGGTTTAGGAACAATAGGCGGTGTCGCAGAAACCTCTGACGACATTCTAACCTCATTATTGGGAATGCCTGTCACATTGGACCTGATGAGCCCACATGTGATGTTTGTGGCTGGAAAGAGAGGTTCGGGAAAGAGTTACACACTTGGTATAATTGCTGAAGAACTCGCACTTGCAATGGAACGTAGAGAGATTGAGGTCGCTACAGTTGTTGTTGACACTGTTGACGTCTTCAGACAGATGGTTGACGCGAATGATGAACAGGCTGATATTCTGAAGAAATGGGGTCTTGATGCTCAGGGCTTTAAAGTTGCAGTCTACATTCCACGAAGGACCTATGTCGGGCTCCCAGATGAGGTCAAGAAGAAATCCCGACTATTTCCATTATCAATTGGTCCAAAAGAGCTAACAGTGTCAGACTGGGGCTATGTGCTAGAGAAAGGAGGGTCTTTGAGCACAACCATGGAGAATCTTATTGGAGAAACGCTAGACAATGTTAGGAAAGGATACACATCAGCCTCTGGTGAAAAAGTGACACTAAAACGTGATTTCAGCATCAAAGATATGATTCAGTGCATCGAAAACAATCCATCAATTGAGGAACTCTACAAACCTGCCACAAAAACAGCTTTGATTCAGAGATTGAAACGAGCTGATAGATTGGGTGTTTTCCATCCTGGAGGAACGAGCGCTCAGGATCTAGCAGTTGCTGGGCAGATTACCGTCATTGATGTTGCCCCACTTGGTTCAGATGCCGAAGCTGTACTGGCCATTTTGACAAACATGCTTTGTCGACAAGTCCTTACTTACAGAATGGCGTGGACTGATGAAGGCACTAGTGCCCGAGAAGAGCTTCCACCCACCTGGTTGATCATCGATGAAGCTCATACTTTAGTTCCTAGAGGTGGCACTACTCCAGCTAAGGATGCAATCATAGGCTATGCAAAACTTGGCCGTAGATTTGGCTGCAGCCTTGTTCTATGCACACAGCAGCCATCTGCCGTCTCTGATGATGCCATATCTCAAGCTGACATCATTATCTCACACTCACTCTCGCATGACAATGATATTAGAGCGCTCCAACAGAGGGCTCCAGCAGTCATGTCCGATCAGTTTCGGGACAAAGTGTTCATCAGTAGTCTCCCTCGCGGAGTGGCTCTTGTCTTTGACCAGAGTACTGAGAATAAACGTGGGTTTATTATGCAGGTGAGACCTCGACTCTCGCAACATGGAGGGACAGACAGACTCTCTGGACTGTTTGAAGCAGTAAGTCTTCTCTCTCCTGAGGATGTTGAAGAAGAAATCGCGCCTGAAGTAGAGGAACAGGAACTTGAGGATGTCGAAGAAGGCGTTGTTGAAGACCTTCCAGAGGTTCCACGACCACCTTTGAAGCTCAGCAAGGACGATTGGAAGGTCCTTGATGGGTGGATGAAAGACTACATCAAGATGCTTTTTGATCAAGAGAAGCAAGAATATGACATCACTGATGAGCCTGCTCCTCGTGTAGAGGAACCTCCTCCAGAACCAAAGCCAACCTCAATAGAATGGCAGCTTGAACGAGTTCCCATCACTGAACTTGATACTGATCAGATTCGTATTCGACAATTCGGTCCTCTCCCAGCACACCTCTTTGGGAAAGCTATGACAAGGCAGGTTCTTTACAGCCGGGTTTCTCATGAGTTCCTATTCACATCCGAAAAGGATGTACGAGAAACCATTCTCATAGAACGAGATGGTGTAGATCCACTTGAATTGATAGAAGATGTGACCTCTGGTCTGATATCTGCTGGTATGATGCTGGATGAACTGGTTCATGAAACCAGTTTCACCTTTGTATGCTTTAGAAAGGATGATTTGAGAGCGGCTTTCACTGTGGGAGTCAGTGAGGAGAGAGTGTCTATTCCGATTGTTGTGATTGGTGGCAACAAGAGTGCAGTTGGGAAGCTCGCAGGTCAAATCCGAGGCATTCTGCCCTCTTAGAGGCTAAGTTGCGCCTAATGCTTGCCCTTATAAGGCTCTAAAAGCAGTCCGGACATCGGTGCATGAAATGACTA
>JAEORO010000026.1 GCA_016840855.1 Candidatus Thorarchaeota archaeon
TAGAGAAAGCTGTTGACGCAACAGGATATAGAGCCAAAAGGTCTGCGATGACTATTACGATATCTGGTGCAGAAACCGAAGCAGACTGGCAGAACCTTTCTCAAGCCTTACAAGATCAGAGAGGCGTCATAAGTGTTCGAACCTTTCCTGACCGACACAAAATACTCATCGAATATGATGAGGACCTTCTGACTTACAAGATTGTCAAAAAGATACTTCGTGATCTTGGTTTCGAACCCGACGAAGCTGAGGGTATAGATGCAGACAGGGAGTCGCTTGCCAGAGAGAAAGAGCGTCAATATTATCTTGGGCTCTTGGTTTTCTCTGCGCTACTTTCAATTCCTGTTGTTCTAATTCATTTTCGCATATTGGATAGTCTAATCCCACCAGAAACAAGAATGCTGATAATGTTTGCATTAGCAACGCCAGTTCAGTTCATTGGTGGATACCCATTCTATAAATCCGCCTTGAGGTCCGCGATGCACTTGAAAACAAACATGGATACGCTGATTATGCTGGGCACAAGTGCTGCTTATTTCTATTCAGTAGCAACAACCTTCATTCTGAGCGGCGATTCGTTTTATGACACCGCGGTGCTGCTCATAACTTTCATCCTTCTAGGTCGCACGCTCGAAGCTATCGCAAAGGGAAGAACTTCAAAAGCCATCCGAAGCCTAATGGACCTTCAAGCAAAAGTAGCAATAGTAGTACGGAATGGTGAGGAGATCACACTTCCCATAGAAGATGTTGAGGTTGACGACGTTGTGTTGATTCGTCCTGGAGACCGTGTCCCAGTTGATGGTCTTGTTCTTGAAGGGAAATCTTCAGTTGATGAATCTATGATTACAGGTGAACCAGTCCCTGTGAACAAAAACGTTGGCGACTCAGTTGTAGGAGGAACTGTAAACAAGAATGGTGTTCTACAAGTCCGTGCACAAAAAGTTGGGCAAGATACTGACCTTTCTCAGATTGTACGCATGGTCGAGGAAGCGCAGACGAATAAACCTCCAATTCAGAGAAAAGCAGATGCTATTGCAGAGGTCTTTACACCAGTGGTGTTGGTCATCTCACTTGCTACATTTCTCTTCTGGACTATCTTAATGTCAGTAGAATGGGCCATTGCCCTCAACTTCACGATTGCAGTTCTTGTCGCTGCATGTCCTTGTGCTCTTGGTCTAGCTACTCCAACTGCAATTATGGTTGGGATAGGTAAAGGAGCTCAATATGGTATTCTGATTAAGACAGGTGATGGTCTTGAAACGATACCTGCAGTCGATACAATTGTCTTTGACAAGACTGGAACACTTACTCTAGGTCGTCCAACTATCACTGATGTCACAGTTGTTGGCGAGCTCTCTGAAAATGATGTTCTTGGTTTAGTTGCATCAGTCGAGAGAAATAGTGAACATCCTCTTGCTGAAGCAATTGTTTATGAAGCAAGAGAACGAGGTATCGAAATTTCTCCTTCAAAAGATTTTAGCTACACTTCTGGAAAAGGCGTCAGTGCTTCAATCAACGGTGAAATGATACATGTTGGAAGTAACCAGTTTATGACTGATCTAGGTGTTGACTTCTCTAATATGGATGGTCAAATCCTAATGCTTCAACAACAGGGTAAGACAACTGTTTACGCAGCCAAAGGTGATGAGCAGCTCGCTATCCTGGGTATTTCTGATAAACTGAAAGTATCTTCAGTCCAAGCGGTTGAAACACTAAAGAGACTTGGAATCGACGTCTGGATGATAACAGGTGATAGATTGGAGACCGCCAAGTCTATTGCTTCAACAGTTGGAATTGAGCATGTTCTCGCAGAAGTCTTACCAAATGACAAAGCTGAACAAGTAAAGTTGCTTCAGAAAGAAGGCCGGACTGTCGCGATGGCTGGAGATGGAGTCAATGATGCGATTGCTTTGGCTCAAGCTGATGTTGGAATAGCCCTAGGATCAGGAACTGATGTTTCAGTTGAGTCAGGCGATATTGTTCTTGTTAAAGATGACCTCCTTGATGTTGTCACTGGAATTCAACTTGGCAAGAGTACAATGACCAAAATCAAGCAAGGTTTCTTCTGGGCTTTAATCTATAATATCATTCTTCTACCAATTGCAGCAGGCCTTCTATATCCCTCATTTGGACTTGCTCTTCGTCCAGAATTCGCAGGTTTGGCAATGGCACTTTCAAGCGTAAGTGTTGTTACAAATGCGTTGAGCTTGAATCGTTTCAAGCCTGAGAAATCCATTGCTTCAGAAGTCACCAAGCCTCCTGCTGCTTACCAGCAAGCAGAAGTTGCCATTGATCCTATTTGTAAGATGGAAGTTGACATTGAAACCGCTGACCTCTATAGCGATTATAAGGGTAAACGGTATTACTTTTGTAATCAGTATTGTAAAGATACGTTTGAGGCAGACCCTGAGAAGTATGAAGAACATGCTTCTATGGAGTCAGAGATTCCTGAGGTGGCAATCGATCCAATTTGCAAGATGGAAGTTAACACAGCTACTGCTACTCTGGTAAGTGAATTTGGGGGTAAGAAATACTTCTTCTGCAGTCCAAATTGTAAGGATACGTTCGACAAGAATCCAGAGAAATACAAGGACAAAGACTTCAAAGAGTGATCAATATACAAAAAAAGGTAGAATTGATATATTGCACCCTCCTATTTGCCAGAATAACAAAGTACGTTGGATGGCGGTTATGAGGAATTCTAAATATCTAGTTATGTTTCTAATTATCCTGATATTGAATCTGCAGCAAGTTTCCGCTCAAGATCTTCAAGGCTTGAGTTGGGGTCTAGAAGTAGGGGACAAGCTTGAATATATCTGGTCAACAACAGGCCGAAATGAATCTTCTCACCTTATCCAATCAGTAACTGATAATATAACTCTCGAGATAACTGACTTGGGACCCATTTCTTCCTCACACTTTTCCTGGATAGGTGACATAAATCATGCGGATGTAACTTTCACAAATGGGTCCTATGTTCCATTTAGTGTCAGTTGGACCGCAATACCGATTGGAAATTGGACGTTAATGGAGGAGCTTTTGACAGTGTATACTCAAGGTCCTGATATAGACCGACTGGACTTTTCACTCTCAGAATCATCTTGGACTGTTGAAATTGACCGTACAAATGAAGACACAGGCGGAGTATCTAATGTAACACGTGAGTATTCTCGATTAGATGGTGCTTTATTGTATGAATACGCCTACATTGAAGATTATCCATACGATTACTGGGTACATACAAACGAATTAACACGAATCAATCCACCAACCACACCAGTGAATTCTCTACTTGAATCAATGGTTGTGATAGTCGTTAGTGCAGGGATTGGTGTCCTAGTATTAGCTGTAATCTTCATTAAACTTCGTAGAGGGAAATTGGCTTCTTGATACACACTTAAGAGCAGGTTTGATTTAATATCCCATCTTGGAGTCTGAAGTTGAGATGTTAACCAGAATCCAGAAGATCTATTTTGGTATGGCTCGCCTCGGCCCAAGTGTCCTGCTTGATATGTTGGGATTAGCCTCTACTCTTTTCTATTTCTCATTTCAAAACTTGCCCGCCATTTATACTGGTACCGCATTGGCAATCAGTTATTTCTCCATAATGATCTCTGAGATCACTTTTGGTAATTTAAGTGATAGATTTCCTACCAAGCGATGGGGACGAAGAAAACCATTCATCATGGTAGGAGCACCTCTAATGGCTGTTTCTTTTGTATTGGTCTTTAGTCCGCACTTGTTTCTCTCAAGTGACAATGTAATAGGGCTTTTCATCTATGCTACCATTACTCTTAGTTTATTCAAAGTATTCTATGGAATGACAATGACTCCTTACCAATCATGGATGCCTGAATTGACCGAAGCTGAAGAACGTCCAGAAGTTTCATCTTGGCAAAATGTAGCAAATTTCATGGGATTTGTGATTGGTACTTTCGGCACCGCATTTCTAGCTATCGAGGGGACTGGATGGGGTCTTCCACCTGAAATTCTCTACATGATAGTTGCTTTTGTAACTATACAACTATTAGGTTTCATTCCCACTTTGAGGGGTTTGCACAAAGAAGGAAAATTCATCCCACAACCATCAATCGTCAAAGATCTTAAGCGTGTAATTAAAGATAGAGACTTTCTTGGTTGGTTAGTAGCTCAAGGTCTTCTATCTGTTGGTATTGCCATGGTTGTCAGTACAACATTTGTGTACATCGACCAATTCTTGGCGTTTAATACTATTGAATTCATTATCTTTGGTGTTGAACTTCTATCTGTTGTTTTCATCTTTTTCATAATCTATCAATTTACAATTAGAAAGAGAGGGAAGCGATTTACACTCCAATTAGCTATGATGTTGGCTGTGATTTCTTTGCCATTCACTCTCATGATAACAACCTCAAACGCTGCGTTCCTACTACTTGCCTTCGCAGGTGCTGGAGTTGCTGGATATTATCTCCTTCCTTATATCGTCTATGCGGACTTTGCACATAAAGATGAGATAATCACTGGCGAAGGAAGAGCAGGATTCTACACAAGTTTCCCCTCAATACCCCTGAATGGCATGCAAGCTTTTTCCGCATTCTTATGGGGATTTATATTCAATCTACCAAAAGTCCTTATTGTAACTGAAAAAAGCGCAGTCTTCGTAACACAAGGACATTTACTTTGGGGTCCGGTAGCTGCTTTGTTCATGTTCCTATCGGTTCTAGTTCTTTTCAAGGTTGATATTGATCCGGATTTCGAGAAGTTGGAAGCGGAATATTCAACTGCTAGAAGGGAAATCGACCTATAGCATAAATTCGGAAGCTACTTCAGTAGCTTTGCCCAAAGATGTGGCCTCGGGACTGAGAGCAAATGAGTGTAATTGA
>JAEORO010000027.1 GCA_016840855.1 Candidatus Thorarchaeota archaeon
CCTTGTGGTTGTTGTATATTTTGTAAAGATTCGCTGATTCAATGAAAAGTAACTAGTTGAATACAGAGAATCGGGAGGGGTCGATTGATCCCTCCTGTGCCTCCTTTTTTGGAACTGCTCTCTTGAATTCATATAAGACTGCGAGGCATTGCAGTTATATTCCAGATTAGACGACAACAAAAGTCGGTGAACCCATCTTGGACAGAGAACGATATCATCGACTCATGTTTCTCATAGCTGCGCTATGGAACTGGATCCTTGCAATCACATTTTTGATACTCCCAAGAATAGACATTAACTACTTTGTAGCAACTGGTCTAGAAATTCCAAACACAATGCTCTGGTTTGATTCTTACATGGGTATGGTCTTTGTATTTGGATTAGGCTTCTATATAGTTAGTAAAAACATGAAGGAAAACCACGGTCTCATCTTAATGGCATGTTTTGAGAAGTTCACGGTCTTCGTAATACCTACGATATGGTTCTTCCTCGGACAAGCATCAATCTGGGTTGTCCTATTCGTCACTGTCGATTTGATATTCGGATTTCTCTTCATTGAACATCTGCGAGTTATCCGTAAACTAACCTGAGCAATAATCCTCACTTGCTATCCTCAAAAATCATCTGGAGACCCATTCCTGCTATTAACAAACCAACGAACGTGAGCACTGTGACATAGAGCATCATTCCCATTGCTGCGCCTTCATATGGGAAAGAGAGTCTTCCTTCATATAATAGCTGGACAAACCCTAGGAATGGAAATACAATGATCGCTCCCCCCAGTGCTAATGCCACTGGCCCTCTTAATCCAAGACCTTTCTGCTGATTCATTCTGTACAATAACCACCACGAAAATTATACTGAGCCAAACTGAGCACGAATGAAGATAAAGATTTATGATTTCCAAGTCAGACTGCCGATGTATCAATAGAGACCTCCAAATTCGCAGTGTGTCTGAACATGACTCTGGTGCTGCGGCTAGTGACCCTACGCACAACCCGTTGACTTTCCAAGGTCTCAGGTACAATCCTGAACAATAAATCGTCAAACCGCGACATAAGCGTGATTTCAATATCACCTGTGTGAGGCTCATTGTTTGGAGTGTCCCAAATGATCTCATAGTATGCAATCGCATCTCCCGCAGTCCTGTTCCTCATACTCTGTACTATCACATCAAGCGGTTCCAATATAGTCTTGATGTAACCCTTCTTATCACGCAGTGGACCTTTTAGACTCACTAG
The DNA here is from genome assembly GCA_016840855.1 of Candidatus Thorarchaeota archaeon. GTDB lineage: Archaea > Asgardarchaeota > Thorarchaeia > Thorarchaeales > Thorarchaeaceae > SMTZ1-45. The sequence goes on from JAEORO010000027.1 coordinate 1,242, forward strand.
ACCAACTCCACAAGTCGTGCAAGAACTCAACACTTCCTGCCAAATAACTCCAGCTGAAGAGGTTGGTCAATCCATCTTGGATTTAGATGTGCTTTAGTATTGGTGCCCATACCAGATTATAAGTGAGGAATACCTGTGAAGACACTGGATGAATCAGAAATGGAAGATATTACGATCTGGAGTGAAACCAAGAAGGGTGGAAAAGTGGTCGAACGGTTCCCTCCGAATGCAACTAGCATTGACCTTAGTGACAGACGAATCGGAACCACTGATCTATCGGTTCTCAAGCAATTCTCCAATATTGAAGCGTTGACCCTTTCTGGAAATGAGATTCAAAGTATTGATCTCACTCCGCTTCGCGAGTGTGGGGCTCTTCTAGAACTCTCGTTAGGGAGCAATGAGATTGAACAGATTGACCTCTCACCATTAGAGGGGTGTACAAGTCTGATGCATTTGGGCTTGTCATTTAATAGAATTAAGACGATTAATCTCACACCACTTGTGCATTGCAAGGAACTTAAGACGCTCCATCTCTACGAAAACAAACTAGAAAGTATTGACCTCTCTGTCCTGAGCAAGTGTAAGAAACTCAGAAATCTGACACTAGAGAAGAACCAACTGAAAACTGTAGATATTTCACCACTCTTTCTAAATCCAAATCTCGTCAAGTTTGGTATCGATTCGGATGTGACACTCATAGCTTCTTCAAAATTGAAGACGCAAACCAAGGTGCCAATTGGTCTAAAGCTCCATCTCGATGCAATCAAATGGCACTGAGAGTTCTGTCTGGTTTAGCTCGGAAAATCTGAGATACATCATTATCTCGTTTTGCGTGAACTGCATCATAGGAAAATGTGTAGGGATGTCGCCACGCCAACACCACCCAACAATGAGGGTTTGAATTTTCTTAGCAAGACCCTGACAGTCTGGGAGGACATCAGGAATGCTCTGGCAATCGTGGAAGAGCTACGCAAAGGACCATCACACAGTAACGCAAGAATAGAGGTGTATCAACACAGTGAGGATAAAGTAAGTCTGAAAGTAACATTCAGATCAGTTCGAGAGTTGGATGAATATCTGAATTCAAGACTCAGGAGAATGCTTCTGGATGGAGTTGGTGACTCACTCAGAATTGACGATCTTGAGAAACTATCATCAGAGGTGTACGACAGGTTCCATGAGATGAACGATGTTCATGGACATGTTATCCTTGGAGAATAACTGAAAACAATGGCGAACACACGGGATTGTTTTTCGTAACAATGCCCTCATACGAAAACTCCCCCCTCCTACCACGATTTCCCGCGTGTTTGCCACCCTCTCATTTCAAAGGCTTACTTAGATTACTCGAATGGTTTCGATACTTGTCTCCGTATGTATAGCCATTGAACTATCGGGATCTCGGTGAATATTGCAATAAGCAGAACAATGTTTCCAACAACATTGCTTCCTGTTACCCTTGAAACAAATCCATCGATATTACTACTCTGAATCTCGATAATTATAGAATATCCACTGAATCCTCCGGGTCCAAGTGAGATTCTATCAGTATTACTCCTGATGAATATCCAGAGTTCTTTGTGATAGAATAAATCTTCATCGCCATAATCAGAAAAGCTGCGATGTGCTTTCCATCGCATGCCTTCTATGGAAAGAGAATAGGTTTGGCTGGATATACTTACAGTTTCCCCTTCAGTCCAATTAGATGCGTTAACCCAAAGAGGAAAGTTTCCAATACTGATACCACTCAGTACGGATTGATAGTTGTTAACCATGATTGGGACATTTACGTTGATTGTATTGTAGTCATGGACGAAAGAACCACTCGTCGCTGTCGCTGTGTGTGATTCATATTCAATATTGAGTGTGTAAGGGGTAAATCCGTTCATACTGATTTGAATCATTGACACTGACGTGATAGATAAAAGAAAAAGAATGATATAGAGTACGAAAACCGCTCTTCTCGTCGATTTGTCCATGAATCTAGAACTCCCTTTCATCCACACTCTTAATTCTAACTCTCACCTGAACTGAGATAAATCTAATCCGAAATGGGTATGAAAGCGATGAGGTTTCATGACCCCTTCACCAACTACTTCAGCGGTACGTAAGCAGAAGACTTTGTAGCACCATTTCCAAGGGTTCCGTACTTAACTTTTTCATGGGCGAGATATGCCAAACTACTAAGAGTTGATATGATTGGCATGAGCTCGATTGTTGTGCTCTTTTAACCAAGAAACCGCACCCCAAGAAGGTAGTGTTAGCAATGCAGCTATAAGTCCAATATTGAGATGACAAAATCCAGTTATACAGAGCCACGCGTAATAGCAGCCGATTATGAAGGGGCCTATTAAAATTCCTAAACTTAGAACTGAACCTTTTTCTTCATGCACCAACAACTCATCGCTGATAGAATTTGTACGTGTTGCAATCAAATAGCTAAGATAGAGGATAGGAATCCAATAAAGAATCACAATAGCAATGATATTCGGAAGTAGGTAGCTACTTGGTGATGGAGTTAGCTGACTTTGGGGACTCCACCATAGTGTTGTATATAGCGGAACCAAAACTGCTCCAGATACGGCTATGAATGGATTTCCATCCGTAGTAAAACTGTAGGTAACCCAAGGGAAAAACATGGTAATATAGTACAATGAAACAGGAAGGATGTCTGTTCTAAGATTAAAGTCCTTTCTAGCCCCTGCAAAACTCTTCTTTATTCCTCCATGAATCAATAATAGTAGTAGTAATGATGTTCCCAATATTCCAAGAATCTGCCCCCAATCAAGTATGATTCCGAATATACCAAATTGCGAGAAAATCACACTCACCCGGACACATGAAGCCCCATCAGTCAACACAGATATACTTGCTGTCGCTTGTCTATAATTGAAAACGACATAGTCAACATTTTGTATATACGCAATAGGACTTACAGTTATGTAGAAACTTGTACGAATAGGCATGTATAGGTATTCGGCACCCGGCAGTGGATAATCGATTCCGTAGATAGTACCCCAGTCCCTAACAACGACTTTACTATATGCAAAGGATGGATTAGCATCGATATATAAACGGAAAGTAGGGATTCTAATTCCAATATGAACAGATTCATCAGGTCCAATTGTAAAACTGATGTTGAGTATAGAATCCTGCATTTTGTATAG
>JAEORO010000170.1 GCA_016840855.1 Candidatus Thorarchaeota archaeon
ATTATGCAAGACCTCTACTCAGACCAGCGCCTCCTGCGCCCATCTTTATCTGAGTGTATCTTGCATCTTTCCTAGTGCCCCTATTGGTTATCTCACGTTTCAATTTCTCATACTCGCTTTCGCAAGTAGATTCGAGTTGGAATTTTGATTTCTTAAGCTTAATTACGCCTTTCTTAATACTTTCAATGTCATCTTGTGGAACAAGAAGATCGATATCTGGGATAGCATGCAGCTTTTCGAGTAGTTCTTCAAAGAAACTACCTCCTAGTATTAGCCATAGATGACTTGCCTTGTCAAACCAGAGGTCGATAACACTCCCAAGTTTAATGCCATCGACATCAACGACCTTCATTTTTGAAATTTCAGAATACCGTAAATCTAAATCGGTGAAGACCCCTTTGTCCATCGTCTTACACAATGAGTCTTTATCCACGTTCAGATAGACTTTATCTGAAATACTATCGATTTCTGAAACATTACAGATAGGATCAATGTCAGGGCGAGCTCTGATTTTTTCGAGAAGCTCTTCAATCCTTCCACCTCCTAAAATAATATGCTTTAACTCAAGTCTATTATTGGAGATTGTAAAAGAAGAGTCAATCACTTCGCCGATATGTTCCCCATTAGAATCGACGACTTCCTTCTTTCTGATTTCGCTATACTTAAGATTACAGCATTGAATCATTTTAACCACAGTAATAGTTCACAATAGTTAACATATAAACCTTCTTGTAGACTCTTTTTCATAGGAATATCTAATCTTTACTCCGGAGAGTAGAAAGATGAAGAGAGCCCATCATGGGCTCCTTGGAGATTTTAAAAATTAATATACCTCTCGCGGACTTTCACGGAGACGATCAGGCAGTTGACCGCCCTCACCGAGAACCTCAAGCTCATGGTCTCGACCATACCTGCCTCCATCGTTACACAGGAATCCAGATTTGGTAATTCCACGTGCTTGACGTTCAGCAGCACGGCGAGCAATCATAGTCTTCCCAGAAGGAACAGTCATCAGAAGCTTCTTTTGGCTTCCATCAATCGCCAATAGGATGGCGTCATCTGCAGAATTGCGCGTGGTCTCAAAGAACTGAGAGGTTGATTCATTAAACTCGAGGTAGATTGGCATTTTGAATCTAGTCCTCCAATGGCTATAATGAAATTAGTTCACAGCTGCGTGCATATTAATGAATCTCGCGCGAGGTCCTCAGGTCGGAAACACTATAGAAGATGGGCAGTTCCACAGTGTCCGCACACTACAGCATCGTCAAAATCCCTTGGAAGAGGTAAAGGTGCACCACAATTCTGGCATTTTAGCTCTTTCAACTGTGAACGCTCCTGTGGTGTGAGTTTTAGTTTGAACACATTCTCTGCAACATCTTGAATTGTCTTACCTACTTTTTGCGCAGCACGGGCAATGGCGCTTTTCTCAGGATTTGTCAATGATCCCAAACCAACTGCTTGGAAGATACTATCTATGGCTTTCCCAATTTTACCAAACACAGATCCTGCTTTCCATGCCAGTACATCTGAAGCTCGGAGTTCATAAATCTCAGAGTTGGGGTGTCCTGGAAGCTCATATCCTCGTTCCCAATCGATACGACTAGATGCAGTGGGTGCCAGTGTAGTTCCACAACTTGGACAAGTGAGTTGCCAATCGGGTCTCTTAAAGAAGCCTCTCCTAATCTTTCTCTCACCAACATCATACCAACATCTCTTATGGGCAATCTTCTCGCAACTTGGGCATGCAAAGATGTAGTACATGTCCGGCTTAGCTCTAGTTTTTGCCCCAGTATGAACTTTCAAGTATGCCAAGTCTTTTGTGGACCAATTTAGAAGATAAGTACCACAAATGAAGCAGACTTTTCCATCCAATTTATTCATTTTATCAGGAGTGATTCGCACGCTAGAAGACCTCAAATTAATTGAATCACAAGTGTATATGAATCTTACAACCGATGCACAGGTCAATCTTAGATTATGAAGTATTAGCGAGTTAATACGAAATCCTCATAGCGAGGTTTGTTCCGGCTAAGGAAGCGTTTTCGACAATTCTGTGAGGTACTACGAGTGACTGATACTAGGCTTGTTGTTGATTTGGTTGATGTAGAAGCTTCTACTTTGCTTGCCACAGGTGGAAAGGCTTCCAATCTTACAATCTTGGCAAATGCGGGATTTCCGGTGCCAACAGGATTTGTTGTGACAACTGATGCATATACCAGGTTCATTCAACTCAATCAACTCGAAAGTTTGACAAGCGACTACCTGAAGATTATCAATTCTGAAGATGCAGAGAGTCTAGGTAGAGCTACTTCAAAAATGAGAGAGCTTGCTGAAACAGCAAAGCTACCTGAGGATCTGGTGGAAGCAGTAAAACTCGCGTATTCCAAACTTGGTTCGGGACCAGTAGCAATTAGATCATCTGCAACAGCAGAAGATTTGCCAGAAACATCATTTGCTGGACAATATGACACATCGTTGTATATTGAAGGAATAGATAATGTTCTGCAACATATCAAACATTGCTTTGGTTCTGTCTGGACTGAACGGGCAGTATCATATAGAGAGGAAAACAAAATACAACACGAACAAGTTCGTATAGCAGTGGTTGTCCAAAACATGGTAGATGCTCGCGTTGCTGGAGTATTATTCACGAAAAACCCCCTCTCAAACTCCAATAACGAGATGATGATCGAAGCGAATTTCGGATTAGGAGAATCAGTAGTAGGTGGCTACACAGTTCCAGATAGATATCTTGTATTGAAGAGTGCTTCTAAGCCCGATGAATTCTCATTAATCAGCCGAGAGATTGGAATAAAAGATACAGTCATTGTAAGAGCAAAAGAGGGGATTGGCGTAGAGCAATCCGTGCTAGAAGGAGAAAAGTGTCAACAGTCGTCTTTAGATGACGGTGAGATTGCCAAACTAGCTTCAATTGGCAAATCAATTGAAGAATTATTCAAATCACCTCAAGATATTGAGTGGGCAATTGACAACGCGGGAAGCATACATGTTCTTCAGGCTCGTCCAATCACAACCAATGTGAGGACAGAGGGGAGGGAGAAAGACGATATTTTTTGGACCCGAGGATATGCTGATGATTATTGGAATGATCCTGTAACACCTCTATTCTACAGTCTGCTTGGCGACCAGATAACTCACATTGTGAATGTTGAAGCAAATGCAATCATGGGCTACAGGAACATGCCAAATGAGCTATTAAAACTGCACAAGGGTCACGCGTACTTCAATCTTGATGTTTTACGCACTAAGGTTGTCAATGAGATGCCCCCATTCATAAGATCAGACGATGTCATGAATTACTTCCCCGAAGGTAATGGGCCATATGGAAAAGAAACGATGAGAAAACTACCTTTTGCACTCACGACCAGAATCATGGCTGAAATTAGAGTGATGCTCCTTGACGGGGATGGTAGCATGACAAAGACAAACTCAGTCTATGAAATGTGGACAAAAGATATGTTTGAACCAGCTTGCAAGGAGTTTGATGTTAAGCTAGCTAGTCTTCAGAAAAATGGTAGCTTAACGGATATCTTGGAACTTGCAGATGATTTAGATAAGACGATGATGCGTCACTTCAGAATGGTGCGGTATGGTCTTCCTGTACATACTCTTGGGATGAACCTAATTACAAACTATTTACTAAAGAGATGGTTGGGCGAAAAGGCAGCAATTAAACTATATCCAGTCCTGCTTTCAGGTCTCGAGCATAAGACAAGTGAAACCAACAGAAGAATCGAAGAACTTGCGGCAGTAATACGAAATGATTCAGAGTTATCAAGAGTTATTCTAGAAACACCATCGCAGGAAATCCTGCCGCGTCTCGAGAAAACCAGCTCAAAAGATTCGACCTTTCTACCAAAATACAATGAAGTTATTG
>JAEORO010000171.1 GCA_016840855.1 Candidatus Thorarchaeota archaeon
CAATCTTTGCATCCTGAGTTTCAGGGTGGGTCTTCATGTACTTCCTGAGGACATCCTGCATTGGAGGGAGTGCTTGCCAGTTCGTTTTCGATGAAGTCACCCTACCTATTCCAAGGTTTGTTTCAGTTTCAGATCGCGGGTACAGCCAGAGGTAACCTAGACCTACATCTTTACCAACAAAGAAGTATGCAATATCAGGATCAATCCCTTTGCAATTCGTGAGCTTGAATCTATACCCATAGCTGAGTAGCCATTTTGGGTGTGTAAAGCCCGCGGTCTCAGAGATTCGACTGAAAGAACCATCTGCTCCCACAGTTAGGTTGGCTCGCTCTTCCTCGCTCTGATTATATTTTATACCCACTACTGAGCTGTCCTCTTTAACGACAGAGTTCACTCGTGATTTGTATCTAAACTCTGCTCCATCCGAGAGTGCACGGTCTCTCATGAGCTCTTGACACTTGTCTTCGTCAAAGAGGTAGGAATTACCAAGGAGCGTTCTATCGACGACAATGTTTGCTCCTGTGTCGAGACTCTCTCCCACAATCGAGGAGTACTTGTTTCCAATGTACTCTGAGTCTGGTCTGACACGCAAGAATTTCAAGGCTTTATCTGTGACTAACTCACCCATGAGCGACTCAGTGACACTTTTGCGTTTCTCAAGGACTAGGGTCTTTAATCCATAGTTGGAAGTCTTCTCGGCAGTCATGAGTCCAGCTGGACCAGTCCCTGCAATAATCACATCATAAGTCATCATCAGGATGCTCCGTAGTGCTACTCAAGTCGGCTCTGTCACATCTATATCTCTTTCTGAGTGGTCTTTACATAGCCATATAGTTATAATACAAAGTAAAATCAATAATAATAGAATGTCATTCAGCAGGGTCAATAATGAAAGCCAGATCCATAGCCTATTCCATGTATCTCATACTATCAATAATGATTAGTCTCACAGTCGCCGCAATTCCAGCTATTCTACTATTTTCAATTGTGGTTCAAAACTTCACAAATTTCCTAGACACCATTTGGCCATTCTCATTCATTCATAGTTTTGTTATTCAGTATTTCTCACAATGGATCCCAAATTTTGCACTTGATTATTGGTGGTTGATAATACTCTTCGTACCACTAGGTCTGATATGTTATGCAGTATTTCTTGCCTTTCTAATGCTTTTCTTTAAACTCTCACAGAAGGGAATGCCCTTCTTGGAGGATGGATACTATGAAGCTGAGTCTGAGGCCTGGCTGATTTACGAGTATTTTGAAGTGTACTATATTCTCTACCCTTACTTTGCAGGATTCTTCAGTCTCTTCTTTGACACGAAACCTCGGCATCAGGCTTTTGGAGCTAAGATAGGTAGGAACACGATAGTAGGCAATGGACGTCTCTTCAATCCTGAACGAACTATAATTGGCGATAACTGCTTCTTCGGGTATGACGCTATCCTGAGTGGACATGTGTATGAAGGCAGACGCCTTTACTTGAAGACGGTCAAGCTAGGAAATAATGTCACAGTCGGAGCGAACGCTGTGATTCTGCCTGGTGCAGATATAGGTGATAATGTCATTGTAGGTGCAAACTCAGTTATCCCTAAGGATAAAGTAATTCCCCCTAACACGATATGGGTCCACGGTAAATCGATTCCAAGGGACGGCTATCCTATGGTTGAAGAGCTGCATCAACCGATTGGAGGCCCCACAGTAATCTTCGATAAGATAGAGAAGACGAGCGAGAACGACAAAGAAGATGAGGAAGGCACTACCATCCCTTCCAATGGTGAGAGGTTCTAGTCGAAATCCCAGATGGTGAGTATATTGCGACTCTTGATGCTTCACTTGGAAAGCTTCTGGTATAGTCTAAACGAGTCCAATTCCAATGACCGTACGGAGATAGGTGAGTCATTACATGTTTGGATACATTCAGAAAAGGAAGATGAAGATAATAGGTCTGGAGTTCTCAGGAAGATGATTAAGAACATTCGTTGGCTCGCACAGAAGATTAATTGTAATAGGGTGACTCTTCATTCGTTTGCTCATTTGGATGACAGCAAATCAGATCCAGAGTTTGCTGATTCCTTAATTGAAGAGGTTGCTACTAAGCTTCGTGAGCGTGATTTTGGCGTTCATATCGTACCTTTTGGTCACTTTTATGAATTCAATATGCACGTGAAGGGGCCTTCACTGGCAAAGGTTTTCAAAAAGATTTGATAACGAGAGAAACTGAGTTGTCAGGCTCTTTATCTCATGAACCCAACACGATGTACATCAGTCAATGCTCTATCTTTCCGCTGCTCGAACTGCCTGTTAGCGAGGGCAGCTGCTAGATAGCGACGGAGTTCAATTGAGTCATCTTTATACTCCTCAAGCTTCCTTATTTCAATCCTATCAGGAGCTTGTTCTATTACTATTGCTCTACCAAAGCTGGTTATTGCTGTTGCAAGCACTTTGATCACTTCATTATTTGTGATATTCGTTCGAAACGCTCAACATTACAATGCTGCTTCAAATCGTTGCGTTAATCAAGAAAATCTTAGATTGTGTCATAGCTCAAATCGCAAAAGAAAGAGTTTGGTCGTGCTATACCACACGACCAATACATCTCTCCGTTGAGATGGATGACATAGAGTTTACCTCTGGAAGGAGGTTCGGTAAACTTCAGATCTTATCTGTGACTTCAGTCTATGAAGCTCCTTCAGGTCTGGTTCCGGTTCAGGTTTTTTCCTTAGTTTTGCGAATGCCAATTGTTTAACACCTACTAAATATTTGGCATACATTTGCATATAAATATTGCCAATACTTAGGCATATATTTGGGCAAATATTACCACGCTGTTCTACCAGTATTTTATTTGAAATTTATATACTGGTAGAATCACTTTTAAAGGGGATTGCCAAAGTATAAGTGTATTCATCAGCGTAATGAGCTTGGAAGAGTGAAAATACAATGTCCATGAAGGTACCACTTGATAAATTAGACCAAGAAATTCTACTTGCTCTTGAAGAGCTCGGAACGAAGGTATCAACAAGAAAACTCAGTGAGAAATTAAATGAACCAGGTAGAACGATACGTTATAGAATCTCGAAACTAAAGGAGAAGGGAATTCTTTGTAAAGCAAAAGTCCAAACACATGAACGAAAGCTTGGCCTAGCCGAATACATAATTCTTGCTACACTCAGTCCACATAACGAGTCAACACTCAAGACGATATTGGAAAGAATCCCTGCGATTTACTATTACGCACCCACCTACGGAAAATACGAGGGATATCTTATCTATACTGTATACCCAATCAATACCCCCCGTATTATACCAGATCTAGCCGCTGAGCTAAAAAGACAAGGTGTCATCAGCGATTTCTATCTCTTCGATGTTGTTGACTACCAGCGAAAGGAGGCTAAGCTGGCTGAGCTTGAGTCGTGGGACTGGGAAAAATGGTCGGCGTCACTCTCCAAGATTATGGCAAAGTCAAAGGAAATTGACCTCAAAATGGAGGAGTTTCCCCAAATGGTCAGTTTCGACTCTAAGGATACACTGATACTTCGACATATGGTTGAGAATCCTGAAATCACGCTGAGGGAATTGGGAAAAATTTTGGACTTGTCACAACCGCAGGTTCACAATAGAGTAAAGAAGCTTGAGGAGTCTGGAATTATTAGAGGCCATAAACTATCTTTGGCACCCTACGAATCTGGAACAACAGTCATCCTTTTCTTTAGGTCGAAAAGCGCACGAAAGATTCTACTTTGGTTGGATGAACTTCCATACTATCATCAAATCACGATGGAGAGCAGTAGTCATTTCTTTGTTCAAATCTTCTTACCATCTACTCAGACAAACAATTTACTTTATCAAATCAAAAATCTAAGAGAATTTACTGATGAGATGTTCGTCCAGTTTCTATTAAAAGGAGAACACAAAGGATACTGCCACCTGATTGACATGTACAGTGAAGACACTGAGAGTTGGAGAATACCATATGAAGAGTTCACTGACATAATAGAGGCAGCTTTGAAGGAAACAAAGTAGGACTCAAGGATTTTTAGATGGGTTCATAACGTCTTAGACAGACGTGAGGTTGTCATGTCAAAGACCAAGTACACTCCAAGGGGCTACCAGACTCATATCCTCGAGGAAGTGGGAAAAAATAGAGGGGTCCCCCTACTTTTGGAGCTGGACTGCGGTCTCGGCAAACGCTTCATAACTCATCAACTTGTGGCAAAAAAGTTTCCAGAAGCCAAGACTATCATCGTTGTTCATTCATCATCTTCTCTTGCTGAAACTGTTGATTATCTTCGCAGTGAATATGGTGGGTTAGAGGATGATCTTGGGGAACTCTCTTCTAGAGTGCCATCAGGAAAACGTGTCCGTACTTTGCAAGAGAAACGAGTCATAGTGGCAACGCCTCAAGTACTTGCTGGGATATTTGAGAAGAATCCATCATTACTCGAACCATTTGAAATCGTACTCATCAACGAAGTGGACACTCTAGTTAGACGAACTGGTACTCGAACAGCACTAGTTTTTCCTTGGTCTTCATTGCTTATGCAGTTAGAAGGAAAGTGGCTCATAGGTATGAGTGGAACCCTTCGTGATGATCATGCTATTTTCAATAATGAACAAGTAGAGATTCGTCGAGAACTCGATACCCTCAAGCAGTTCTTCATTGATGCTAAATTAATCACTATGGATGATCTCTTTGATACTGATGTTGAAGAGTACCTTGAGCCAACATTTCTAGCTATACGCCAAGTGAATGATTCTAAAATCCGCACTATATCCAAGATTCTTGATGAACTGATAAGAAATACAAGAATCGATATTATGAATGAGTTGGCTGAAGACGATAATCTCCATCTCATTGATGGAGATGCTCGACGAGTGCACCTCATGTTAGAGCGTTTGCCAGTCACCGATGATTTGAAAGGACAATACTCTGGTCTGCTTATGTTACGAAAATATGTCTATGCAATGCCCCCGAAACAATTCCTTCGTATGTTCCACGGCAAATATGTCAAACACTACTTCAATGTGAGTGAACTCAGAAAGACTCTGCCAGCAGTATCTTCGAAGGTTTCTCGAGTCCATGAGATTGCTGTAAGGCACCAAAAGACCGTTGTGCTGACATCATATCTTGAAATGGTATCTCAAGTGCAAAATGTTCTTGAGAAAGCTGGTCTAAGTGTTCTTACGATAACTGGTGAAACTCGGAACAAGGGTGAGGTGCTTAGAGAATTTCGTGATAATAAAGACCTTCAAGTTCTAGTCATGTCCCCAGTGGGTGAACGAGACCTGGATATTCCTCAAGCTGATGTTATGATAGTCTGCGATACAATCAACACAAGCAAGACAATGTATCAAAAGTTCAAGCGCACAAGAGGCGGTCTCGTAATTCTTCTTGCGTATGCTGG
>JAEORO010000028.1 GCA_016840855.1 Candidatus Thorarchaeota archaeon
ATCAACCATTAGCAAACATAGGATTGCGAGAACATCGCCGCAGCTAAAAACCATCGCGAGTTCTACTTCATCCGCCGCAATAACAGGTCTTGCAACTGATGACGTACATTTGTTTTCCACTGATAACTCTGGACAGATAACCTCCCGGGAAAAACCAGAATTTAACATCTTCAGAAATGGTCAAAGTCATAGCAGTACATACATTCAATCACTTCATGTTGACAATCAATTTCTCTACGGAGGAACAATTTGGGAAGATTGCAGCATCAAGCTATATGATAAGCTGAACTTGGAACTGAAAAAGACTCTTACTGGTCCTCTTGGAACTGTTTTCACATTGGTTTCAGATGACGACTTTCTGTTTTCAGGTACTGGAGATTCTAGAGTTATCATATGGGACAAAAAAGATTGGAGTCAAGTCGGTTCCGTTAATGGTCAGAGACACTTTGTGCTTTCACTTATTGTTGATGAAAAACACATCTATGCTGGAGGGATTGATGATTGCACGAATGTCTTTACTCGGGATGACCTTAGTCAAGTGACTTCTCTCGAGGGGCACAAGTCGAATGTTTTATCCCTTACTACTGATGAGAACTATCTCTATTCAGGGTCGGGTGAGCTTTGGTGGGGCGGTCCAGGTTCACCTCGCCCGCCACATTTCGAGAGTGCAGTTCGTGTTTGGGCAAAGAGGGATTGGACCTGCATCGCTGTTCTAACGGGTCACACTGATAATGTGAATGCAGTCACCACAGACAGTCGTTTTGTTTATTCTGTTTCCGATGATTCAACTTTACGGATTTATTCCAAAAAGGATTGGAATGAATTATTCTCCATTGCAGTGGATGCAAGGAGGATTGAAACCATGACAGCAGATGAACAGTCTATCTACATTGGTTGCTCTGATGGCTCTATTCGCCAATTATCAAAGGATGACCTTGAGGTCTAGAATCCTATAGGTTCGATTGGATGAAGGAACGTTTGGAATTCTAATGTCCTACCCTCTGGATCTTGAGCAAAGAACTGGTAGATCTCATACTTTTCATTCTCCGCAGGTTCAGAGCTTGTGATATGACTAAGTAATTCATACATAGCATCAACATCCTCCTTCGCTGGATAGAAGAATGTAATCATCCCGTCAACCTCTGAAGAATCACGATAACAGAATCCAAGCAACATATTTCCATGACTTAAAATGACACAATCCTCCTGCTCCAGCCATACGTACATCCCAACCTCACTTACGTAGAACTCGACTATCTCTTGAAGCATTGTTGTTTTGAAAAACACAATCCCTGCCAATCATTACACCATGACAATTTACACATTGTTTCCTGATATTTTTAATTACACCCTTGTTTTCGGCCCGCGTCTCAAAAACGCATCACCTGTTTCGGTTTTAAGCTCCTCCCACTATGTATCCTGTAGATTTCAAACCCAATGATTTCACGTAAATAGATATTCAATTCAGGTGTTTCATAAAACGTTGAAACGATCCTGGAGGAATAAAAAAGGTGGCACTAAGAGCTGGAAGAACCCCCCGAAGCACCTTTGCAATCTTAAGTACGCTAATTGTTGACGGTCCTATGTGTCCTAAAGAACTCAGTGTCAAATTAGACATGGCTCCGCGTACAGTCAGTTTTGCGCTCAAACAATTATTAAGCGATAAGATTCTTCGCAGAATCCCAAATCTCCATGACATGCGTCGTCCAAAGTACCATGTCAATATTGAACAAGCTAAAGCTCTAATGGAGCGGTACAAAAACACACCTTACGTTTCAGGTATTTCACCCATGGCTTGGCGAAAAATAGCGTAGTTTAGTCCTTGCTCCACTGTTCATAAAGTCGTATAGCTCTCTCCACTCTGTGGCTATGAGTAAACGATAGAGTTTCAGAATCATCCATTGACAGAAGGCTAAGCTCCTTTAGAGACGCTTTCTTGGCAGCGTTGAGTAGTTTGAGAATGTGGGTCTTTTTCACACTTCCATCGCTCATTAGACTGGACAATGAACTCAGTCCCATTATGGCACTGTCGATAAAGAATGCTAATGACAGCCCTCTCAGGAATATTGTTTCATTTCCTTTCATTAAAGGATCAACCATTAGACTAATGATTTTACATATCTTTGCCCGATTTTCCTGTATGCTTTGAGGTGGATGATTCCCAGATATCAATAGATCAAGCTGATCAATCATCGTATTATAGAGATCATCAACAAAATCAATCATCTCAGAGATCTGCTTTGTATCTACTTTTCCTTTCTTTGGTGTCCATTCAACCAACTCGCTATCAAGAGACAATGTACTTCCTGCTTCCAATACTGTGTGGTACTCCTCTTCAGGCTCTGCAAATCCCGCCAAGATGGTTAAAAGGTCACGACCACAGCAGTTGCATATTATAGATCCCATAACAGTACGTTCTATGATTCTGAAAGAGTCTAATGCATGGTCAGCTCCTCTTGCACGACGCATCCTCACTCTGCCATCTCTTAGGATATGGACTCTAATCTCCTCCATATTTCCCCAAGCATATGCAAGCTCTTTGCTGCACCGCATATCCTCATACCGGGATGAAACACAATCCAAGAACCAACAGAGTATCACAGGATCGAGCACTCCGTACTTCATTGGTTCTCCTGGTTTGACACCGTTGAAGATTCTCATCTCTGCCATGAGTAGGTCTGGAGAGTCAGTACATGGCTTGGAGAGAAGAACCCCTCCTTCCGGTTGTTCGGGGGCTGGCCTTTGTGTGTTTTTCACATCTCTTGATATGTTTTCGAGTTCCTCTCTCTCCTGAGCATACTGATTCAAACCAAGAACAGGACACGCTGAAATCTTAGCCTTTCCAACAACGATTGAGCGTGCAAATGCTCCACATGTAGTGAAACCACACAAGCCACAATCAATCTCAGGCGTATTTTTCCTTACTTTGGTCCAGATACTACTCATCAGTTGCTAACCTCTTACTAAAACAACATTAAGAATCTCTAATTTCACCTAAAAAAACACAATGTCTTCGGTATTTTAGCATGTGACTCATTTCGGAAGCTGTTATTTCATAAAAATACAATCAGGCATACGGAACTTAGTCTAATCTGAACCAAGGACGTGACGCGAATACAAAACAGAAATTCACCATAATATCATATTGGTGAATATCTATGCAACCGGCAATCAGACTACCAAAAAGTGCACTTCGTGTTCTGCAATGTCTCACAAAGAGAGGTCCTCTACCACCTAGGATCATTAGCAAGGAAGCCAATGTGCCCCTTCGGACTGTGACTTTTGCATTGGACCGTTTGGTACTCACTAATCTTTGTGAGAAAGTACCTAATCTTGGTGATATGCGACTCACTCTCTATGTTGCTAATCAAGAGAAAGCTAGAGCTGTTTTTGCCAGATATGATCAGTTGGTTAAGTAGGATGGTCGCTATGAGGAGTGAATTTACATGCTGACTTTCTCTGAGCTCAAACAGAAGTGCGAAAAAGCAATGGTTAGACCACCCACGAGTGATGGCGAGGAAACTGTGTCTGTTTTATTTCAGAATGATTGGGTCCGAATCCTCACTGTTTGTGATTCGGATAACTTAGAAAAATGGAGAATAGAAGTTGAGATGTCACTCCCCTCGAAAAAGAATCACCAGTATGGAAAAGATGCAATGAAATTCATTCAGAACCTCATCCAGCATCTTGAGTATCTAATCCGTCTTGATAACGAAGGATTATCCTTGGACATAATGTCTCGAGATGGTCTATGGACTGCGTATATTGATTTTGATGATCTTCCTCAGGACAGCTTATTCAAAGCTCTCGTTCCACCAAATGTGTGAATTTGTGTACTTCATTGAATAGATGATCTCCTCGCTGGATTATCCGACTTGTTTATGTAGGACCTAGCAATGATAAGAATTACTGGCTGGGTGTGCAATCATGAGTTTCGAAATTTCCAATGCAATGACTATCAAGCTTTCATCAAATCTCCCTCTTAATACGGTCTTTGATGATCAATATCGGAGAGCTCCAAATCGAGGGTTTGATTTGACAACAGCTGAAACAATTGTGGCTGTAAAGAATGCACTCCGTTATGTGCCTGAGAATCTCCATGAAACTCTTGCACCTGAGTTCCTCAATGAACTTATGACAAGGGGCCGCATCTATGGCTATCGATATCGTCCAGCGGGACCCATCAAAGCTAGACCTATTGATGAGTATAACGGTATACTTGAAGCCCGAGCATTGCAGTTGATGATTGACAATAATCTAGACTTTGAGGTTGCTCTTTATCCATATGAGCTTGTCACGTATGGAGAGAGTGGTCAGGTGTGCCAAAATTGGATGCAATACCAGCTAATTAAGAAATATCTTGAAGTCATGACAGATGAACAGACACTTGTTGTAAGCTCAGGGCATCCTGTTGGTTTATTTCCATCGCATAAGAATGCTCCACGTGCCATCACGACCAACGGGCTTATGGTAGGAATGTTCGACTCTCATGATGGATTTCACCATGCAGCAGCGATGGGTGTAGCAAATTATGGTCAGATGACTGCAGGCGGATGGATGTATATCGGCCCTCAAGGCATAGTTCACGGAACCTATATCACACTCTTGAATGCAGGAAGACTGTACCTAGGCATTCCAAATGATGGTGACTTGAGTGGAAAGGTCTTCTTGACCTCAGGTCTTGGCGGCATGAGCGGTGCTCAGGCAAAAGCAATTGAGATAGCTGGTGGAATTGGAATCATTGCCGAGGTAGACAAAAGTCGCATAGTCACGCGTAGAGAACAAGGTTGGTTACGCAAATCCTCTGAAGACTTTGCAGAGATTTTCCAATGGGTCGAAGAATATCGATCGAAAGGTGAGCCAGTTTCTATTGGTTATTACGGGAATGTTGTCGACCTTTGGGAATATGTTGCTCAAAATGACATCAAGATTGAGCTCGCTTCCGATCAAACTTCATGTCATGATGCATATGGAGGTGGATACACACCTCAGGGGGTCACTTTTGAGGAGGGCCGAGAACTACTCCGAACCGACCGTACAAGTTTCGACATGCTGGTCGATAAATCTCTCCGTAAGCAGTTCGAGCTTATCGAAACCATGACAAAACGAGGAACTCATTTCTGGGACTATGGGAACAGCTTCTTGAAAGCGGTGTTTGATGCTGGTGTCAAGAGAATTGCCAAGAATGGGGAGAACGAGTCTGATGGATTCATCTTTCCATCATATGTTGAGGACATCATGGGTCCAATTTGCTTTGACTATGGGTATGGTCCATTCCGTTGGGTCTGTTTAAGTGGAAAGCATGAAGACCTGATAGCTACTGACAGAATGGCTATGTCGAGGATTAATCCTGAGCGCCGAGGGCAAGACCGTGACAACTACATATGGATTCGAGATGCCGAGAAAAATGCACTTGTAGTCGGCTCTCAAGCTCGTATCCTATATGCAGATGCAATTGGGCGAGTAAATATCGCACTTGCATTCAATAAAATGGTTCGCGAGAAAAAAGTCGGTCCTATCATGTTGGGACGCGATCACCATGATACAGGAGGAACAGATTCTCCCTTCAGAGAAACTGCAAACATTCGTGATGGTAGTAATGTGATGAGCGACATGGCGCATCAATGTTGGGCAGGTAATTCGTCTCGCGGAATGACACTTTGTGTATTGTCTAACGGTGGCGGTGTGGGTACAGGTAAAGCAATCAACAGTGGATTTGGCTTGGTTCTGGACGGTACTGAGCGTGTGGACAATATCATTCGATCTGCACTAGACTGGGATGTAATGGGTGGTGTTGCACGTCGTGCATGGGCACGAAATGATCATGCTGTCGAAACAGCTATCGAATGGAATGAACGACTAGGAAACAAAGGACAAATCTCACTTCCATTCATTCCGAAGAAAGGTTTGGTAGAGAAACTAGTTGAGAAAACTCTTCATGATGCGTAGCAAATCTGATATTTCAAGTTCAACGATAACTACTAAAGAGAGCTTCTACGACCCTCACTAGACAGCAACAAGTAGCCAATACATGCTGTTCATGTTAGGCTTTGGTGGACACAATGCCTGTAGTGGTTGATGGTGAGAGTCTCACTATAGAAGATGTCGTACAAGTCGCGCGATACAAAGAGCCCGTAGTTTTGCATGAGTCAGCAATCCCTCGAATCAAGAGGAGTCGTTCAGTCGTTGAAAATGCAATCAAAACGGGCAATGTTGTTTATGGAGTTAACACTGGTTTTGGAGACCTCTCTGATGTGTCCATCAACAAGGATGATTTGGCTCGTCTTCAAGTCAACCTGATCCGTAGCCATAGCGCGGGAGTGGGTCCGCCATTCTCAAAAGAAGTCGTTCGGGGTATGATGCTTCTAAGAGCAAATGCGCTAACAAAAGGATACTCTGGAGTTCGTCCAGAAGTCATTGAAACTCTGATTGAGATGCTGAATAAGGATGTAATCCCAGTTGTTCCACAGCAAGGCTCTGTTGGGTCTAGTGGTGATCTAGCTCCCCTCGCTCATATGGCCTTGGTCCTCATTGGTGAGGGTGAAGCATACATCTCTGAGAAAATTGTAAGCGGTGGAGAAGCCTTACGTAAGGCTGGAATCAAACCTCTTGTGTTACAGGCTAAAGAAGGCGTGGCATTGATTAATGGAACTCAACCAATGAGTTCAGTCGGTGTCATCACTGTTTATGATTCATTGAAACTGATTCATGATGCAACTATTGCATCTTCATTGAGTCTAGAAGCACTACGTGGAAGTCGTGCGGCTTCTGATGAAAGACTCCACTCGATTCGACCACACGAAGGACAGATAGATGTTGCCGCAGCTCAAAGGAAGATACTTCTAGATAGTGAGATCAATCAGTCTCATGCTGATTGTGGAAAAGTGCAAGATGCATACTCCTTACGGTGCATTCCCCAAGTATTTGGAGCATCATTGGATACTATAAGATACGTCTATAGCGTTTTAGAAACTGAAATTAATTCAGCCACTGATAATCCTCTGGTGTTTGGGGAAGATGGAGTCGTGATATCGGGAGGTAACTTCCATGGACAACCTGTTGCCCTAGCTATGGACTTCCTAGGCATTGCAATTTCTGAAATCGCTAGCATTGCTGAAAGAAGAATCAATCGCTTGTTAAATCCGCACTTGAGTGAATTACCTGCTTTCCTAACCACCGAGAGTGGTCTTGAATCTGGTATGATGATTGCACAATATACAGCTGCTGCTTTAGTATCAGAAAACAAGGTGCTTGCTCATCCAGCAAGTGTTGATTCGATTCCAACAAGTGCAGATCAAGAGGACCATGTGAGCATGGGAACAATTGCAGCTCGAAAAGCCGCAAACATTCTTGAAAACACTCGAAATGTTATTGCTATCGAGTATATGTGCGCCTGTCAAGGTATAGATTTTCTTGCTCCTCTAAAACCCTCAGAACCCCTTTACGAAGCCTACAAGACTATTCGTAATCTGATACCAAAACTCGAGGATGATAGACCTTTGTCACCAGACATCTCTAGAATATTGGAACTTATGAAATCTGGCGAGATTATAGCTTCAGTCGAGTCCATATCAGGCCCTATCTATGAGAACTAGGGTCCTAGCTTTGAATGGACCACTTCCCCGTTCGAAATGACGGTGTGGATCAAGTCAACGCCAAACCTCCAAGTCAGGTATTCAGGATTGGGACAGTCAAGGATGAGAATATCAGCCGCTTTACCTACTTCAATACTGCCATGGGTGTCCCCTCTATCCAATGCATGTGCAGCATTGATGGTGACTGCGGAGAGGGCTTCTCTAGGCGTCATCTTCATTTTGTAGCATGAAAGAGCAATCGTGAAGAAAAGCGACTCATTTGCGCAATTTGGATTAAAATCAGTAGCAAGAGCAACAGGCAATCCCATTTCTATCATCTTTCTAGCGTCGGCATATTTGGTATCAAGACTGAATGCTGTAGCAGGTAGTAGCGTTGCAATAGTGCCTGCTTTCAGCATAGATTCAAGCCCGTCATCTGATGCCATTAAAAGGTGGTCTGCTGAAACTGCACCCACTTCTGCTGCAAGAGATGCGCCCCCAAGTTGTACTATCTCATCTGCATGAACCTTTAGCTTCAATCCCTTCCTTTTCGCAGCAAGTAGAATGTTCTTTGACTGCTCGATATCAAAGACTCCCTGTTCACAGAAGACATCGCAGAACTCTGCCAGTCCATGCTGTGTAACAGCAGGAAGCATCTCATTAATGACCAAATCCACATAGGCATCAGTTCTCTCCTCATATTCTGGCGGTATGGCATGTGCTCCCAGGAATGTTGACACTAGATTGATTGGCAGCATCTCTCGCAAATCGGTAACAGCTTTGAGCATCTTGAGTTCATTGCTTGTATCAAGACCATAGCCGCTCTTTGCTTCAATAGTAGTGCTCCCCATACTCAACATGCCTTCAGCAAAGGAAAATGCGTTCCTAACCAACTCACCCTGACTTGCTGCTCTTGTTGACCGCAGAGTGCTCAGAATCCCTCCACCAGACTCAAGAATCTCAAGATAGGATTTTCCTGCAAGTTTCATTGCAAAGTCATTCTCCCTAGACCCTCCGAAGGCTAGGTGCGTGTGACTATCAATGAAGCCTGGCGTGGCCAACATTCCTGGAAACTCAATCTCAGGAAGTCTTGGCGCTTCAGTGACATGTGCAAGAACCTCTGTGGTTGGCCCAACAGCCAATATCTTTCCATCCTTGATTGCTATGGCGCCATTCTCCACAATAGAAACGTCACTCATCTGTGCTCCAGTCTTTGGAGATTCACTATGTCCTGCTAATGTGGCCACCTGACCGATATTTGTAAGGAGAAGATCTGGTTTCATTTTCGACACACAGCCTTGAGATACAGGTATTCTGTTTCGGATTTTCTAGCAATAAATCAGACGGATTAATTAGGAACTATCGTTCGAAACGCATAAGGTAGAACTGGAGTGCGTCATAATGGAATATCTGATTCTCAGTTGGCAAGATGTGTATAACCTCACCCTTCAACTGTCTGAAAGAATTGTGAATAGCGGTTTTGTTCCAGATGTCATCATTGGAATCGCTAGAGGTGGATGGATTCCAGCGCGGATTCTCTCTGACGTACTTTATGCAAGCGCATTACAGAACATTCGGATTGAGTACTACACTGATGTAGGCGCCAGAGGAAAGGAGCCCCAAATCACACAGCCTCTGACAGGGTCAATGGCGAATAAGAAAGTTCTCTTGGTTGATGAAGTTTCAGATACTGGTGATACTCTCCATCATGCAATTGAACATGTCGAGGGTCTTGGCGCAGCTGCTGTTCGGTCAGCAGTGCTCCATTATAAACCAACATCTATCGTTAAACCCGACTATTTCATGGTTGAAACAACTAGTTGGACCGTTTATCCGTGGGAGCACCGAGAATCAATTATAGCGCTCGTAAAGATTTTCAAATCAGAAGACAAGTCTCTTACAATGAAAGAAATTCGGGACAAACTTGTGTTTGATGTTGGATTTGAGCCAACTGTTGCAGACTACTTCATCAGCCGATTATGATGCGAGGTCAGCCTATGCGAATAGAGCAACTTGGAAATGAAGACAAAAACATGGTCATCGGAATCTCAGAATTTCATAACTCAAACAATCTGAAACAAGAGGAACTGATTCAGCTTGCTGCATCTCTCTCTAATGATGCAATCACAGTCCAGCTACTTAATGGAAGATTAATCGCTAATGAGATCCATCTACTAGCAGCAGTACAAAACGCACTCAATGCACAGCATGGAGAATACATGCTCTCTAGAAGCCTGGATGTTGAAATCATCATTTTCGCTTCTGCTCAGAGGCAGATTGGAAAAGCACTTGATGCACTAGGAGTCTATGATGGTCTTGATGAGATAGCTGTAGTGGTTGTGGGATTTGATGTCGCATCCGTAGAGAAAATACTTCTAGACCTATCGAAGCAAATCGGAAAGGAAATTCTCCCGCCATTTCCAGCCTCAAATGAACGAGTAGCGCGAATCAAGGATCATTATCAGATAAATGACAAAGAAATCAATACAATCTCGGAATCAAAAGCTATAGAATCTAGGTTATCTGCCCTCTCTCGTTGTATAGTAAGCCGAGTGTCACTTGTAGCAATTGACTCATGAGCCAGTTCTACTAGTACATATCATCCCGCATAGTCATTATTGAGAGAATGTCAATTTTCTCATCAAGAACAGAAAGACCTGTCCACTCTCCCACAATTTCCACAAGTACAGTTTTGTCAGGGTCACTCAAGTTGACTTTTCGAGGTATGACTGCGGCCACTGCTGTAACTACATCCATATTCTCAAGTTCAGTATGTCTGCGCTTTACAGTCACACGAAAACTCTCTTCCTCACTGATTTTTGGAAGGAGTCTTTGAGTAGCCTCGA
This sequence comes from Candidatus Thorarchaeota archaeon, assembly GCA_016840855.1. Lineage (GTDB taxonomy): Archaea > Asgardarchaeota > Thorarchaeia > Thorarchaeales > Thorarchaeaceae > SMTZ1-45. The sequence goes on from JAEORO010000028.1 coordinate 10,421, forward strand.
CAATGCTAGTAATCTCCGAGTTGACACATTCTTCTAACGGAGTAAAACGAATAGCGAAACGAAACTGGTACGGATTTTCTATAGCAAACTCTTTGAGTTGATGAATGACCTCAAAGGGATTGAGTGATGTTCTACAAGCTAATAGTCCAGATACTGGTGTTCGAGATATCTTAAGTTCCGAGTCTGCCAACAAATCGCCGATAAAGTATCTAATCTCAGATATTGCAGCTTTCTCCCGATCTCTTGGACATGCTACAAGCAGATTGTAATCTTGCAGTCTAGCTCGCCTCACATGTCTGGTTCGATGATCCGCGTGCTCCAGAGTCTCAATGCATCAATATCCACTTTCAAGTTGTCCTCTATTTGGGAGATCGGTAATGCTCCAACTCTGTAGATCTTTATGTTGAGAGGTTGACCCTCAACTTCAGCTGGTTCAATCCCTATTATAGTTGAGTTTTCTTGAGCAGATGAAGGTCCACCATCTATGTACAGATCCACCTCATCACCAAGCTGCTCTAATGCGACGGACAATTCAAATGGACTGGGTCCACCGCTTCGGTTTGCA
>JAEORO010000172.1 GCA_016840855.1 Candidatus Thorarchaeota archaeon
CGTGATACAGTTTGTTCCGAGGGAGAGAATGAAGCATCTCGAAAATGACAAACTTGGTTTGGTTAATATTTAAGTTGATAGCCCTGTCTTTCCAATCATTAAGATAATAATGAGGGAGTTTATTGTCTGATATTTTAGATCAGTGGGTTAACGATGTAAAGACACATTGGAACTATGAAGTCGATCTATTTGAAGAAAAATTACTTGGCCTCCCTATTGTTTCAAGATCAGATATGGTGAACACAGCTATTGTTGAACTGGCAAAGGTTGGTTGGGGCGGAAGATTAGAATTCCCAACCATATCCGACTGGAGCAAAAACAAGAAAAATTGGCATCATAACTGTGTGTTCACATTGAAAGGACTCAATGAAGCCCTTGAGTTCCTTGTCCAATGCATGCATAGTACACAACAGATTAATGACTTTTCGAAAATAGTGAACGATTCACGAACACAGGGGGAAAAAGGAATCCCATATTTGGTCTTTCACCTATGGTGGATTCAAACAGAGGACAGAACGGGAAATGACTATGTCTATTTTTTCCGCTTAGGTCCCGAGGATTTCGCTGGGAGATATTTTGCATCTAAGTAACTTAAGCCAATCTCAATGGAACCTATTCACAATTAGGCTGTAGCAAATCAGAAGAAGCTCATTCATCACATCCATTTGTCTTCAAGCACCCTTTGACTTCGGGTTTTTCCCAGAACAGATATATCGAAGCGTATCATGCAAGTTCCGGGGTTATGAGAATGTTCCGTGGTTCTCGCAATAGTCTGTTTGTCTTGTTTATTCTTGTTGCTTCGTTTCTTATTATCCAAAAGGTGAATCCAGTATCAAATCAGACGCAACCTGTCAAACATGAATCCCTTGATTCTATTCCGGTGTTATCTGAATATACCAATCACATTCCAATCGATATCACATCCAACCAGGACTTTGAAAATCAGGGTTGGCCAGGGAATGGAACCGCAGATTTCCCATATGTCATAGAGAATCTAAATATCACATCTGATATGATTCTGACATCTGACGACCGATGTATTCGGATTGAAGACACGACAGTTCACTTTGTGATTAGGAACTGTATCCTCCGTTCAAATGCTGAAGCTTGGGGCACCTCGATACAACTCCACAACGTCACTAATGGTCTGATTGAGCAGTGTATTTTTCCTTATCAGAACGGAGCAATCAGTATTGGCCGCTCACAGGATTGCTACGTGAGGGATAATACGCTTTTCAATGGTACAGGATATCTGATTTGGCTTTCCTACTCTGAGAACATCACAATTGATAGCAATACTATCTACGATTGTGATGATGATGTATTCTCACTTAGCGATCTCGAGAACTGCACCTTTGTCAACAATAGAGTCTACAATATAGATGAGCCAGTCTTCTGGTTGCGTGACTCCATCGACTGCCGAATTATCTCAAACACACTCTCAGACATTATGGGCTTTGGAGTAATGCTCACAAGTTCTCATGACTGCATAATATCCGATAACATACTCACAAGCACTAGTGGTTTCTCCTTCTACCGCTCAGACAATAATACCCTCGCCAACAACACCATTCATGACACCTTTGGCGAGGGGGTTACTTTCATGGAAGTGGAGAATTGTGTTCTAGAGAACAATACAATAACTGATGCGGTTCGTGTTTGGCTTGTTGATATCAGCTGGTCGATAGTAAAATCTAACCTGTTAGCTGGAACTAAGTCTACTTCTGGTGCTTTGATGCTTGAAAATGCAGATCGATGCAATGTGACTCTCAATGAAATCCATAGCAGTCTAGGATTGGGTGTTCGTGTTGATCAAAACAGCGAACAGAACTATTTTGTTAGCAACATCTTTTATTTGAATGCTGGTGGTAACGCCCTTGATGATGGTGTATCAAACCAATGGGATGATGGAGTTAGTATAGGAAATACATGGGATGACTACAGTGGAACTGGTGTCTATCAGATACCCGGGGCTGCTGAATCTATAGACCATTATCCAAAAGCAATCAATATTAGCCCTCCCACTTCTTCATCAACTCCAACAACCCCGACAGGATTTCAATTACCTGAGGATATGACTCTACTTCTTACAATTGTCCTAATTGGAGTTTGCAGTCTTGTTGTAATCGTTGTCTTGCTTAGAAAGAGGTGAGTCGACGAACAACCAACCGTGCGAATGTGATGTTCCTACCTTTATCGTCCTCTGCTATCTTCTGTGGGTATCCTATTATTCTCTCCCAATCAAGGTAGGTCTGATATCCCTCCTTGCCGGGAAAGTCATCTGCTAGTTCGACTTCGACTGATTCAGTCTTCAGCCAATGACGTCGCCACCATTCTGCAGAGTGCCATGTATAAAGCATGCATGAACCCCAATACTGTTTCAGATGCTCTGGTAGATTCGTGGGCAAGTCTCCATCAAATTCTTCGTAGAATCCTGGCACCACACTCCCTATTTGACCACCTGGTTTGACTCTTGGAATCAGATGATGTCGCAGATAGATCTCATCAGTTGCAAAGAAGAAAAGAGAATTCACACAGACAATAGCGTCGAAGAAGTCCTTCGGGAATGGCAGCTCTCGTGCATCAGCACGAAGAGGGAAGACCTGACACTCCAATCCCATCTCCCTGATGCGTTCCAAGTTCTCACTCTGACTTACTCCAACATCCACAGCCCAAACCTGAACATCGAACTCCTTTGCTAAGAATATTGACCCGCCCGCTTTCCCACAGCCCAGGTCAAGAACACGCATGCCCGGTTCAAATTTCATTCCTTCGCACAGTCGTTCAAGCAGCCAAAAAGTTGGGCAGCCTAAATCCAATCCAACCATCCATTCAGGATCGTATTTTGTTGTTCGAGGAAATGCAGGGTTCTTTAGAAGCTTTTTCGCTAATTCCAAATCAATTTCGTTCTGCATTAATCCTACCTCCAATCAGATTCAACTCTGATTGTGCTCATTATTTATAATACAAGATGAATGGCGCAAGATTCAGTAGAATAATGTACATAGAACTACTGGCTCAGAAATGCAACAAAGAGTATAGTTGGAGAATAATTGCAAAATTAACTTAGAAACCGCTGTCGAAACATAAGACCTTTTTCAACTCTCATCTGCAGACACTTGTTAGTCGTCTGGTTCTCTCCATGTCTGAGTACGACCTCTCATCCTGCGATACAGTCGTTTAATGTGTCGTAATAGATTGGCTAGATATCTGTGCTCGCGATCGTAAATCTGTTCAAGTACACGTTCTCTAGAGAGAAGGACTTCACGCTCACGTTCTCTAAAGCTCTTTGGAGAGTAGACTACATACACTGGAACACCTAAGCCAAGAATTAGAATGCCCACAAACAGCTGGTCAAGAGTGCATTGCATGATGAGATAGATGCAAAAGAAAAGACCAGTGAGAGGAATTGCCAGATTATGTAGGCGCGACTGACTCTCACCAAATTTCTTGTCCAGTCTGGGCACAGAAACACATGTCGAGGCATACGCAATTGAAAGGAAAAGAACTGAAACACCAATCAGAAAATTCAGGTTGCCAAGAATCGATGCGAGAAGTGCAGTGACTGCTTGAAGAATTATGGAAATGTAGGGAGTATTGTACTTGTGATGGATTTTCGCAAAGGTTGAAGGAAACAGACCTTCGACGGCAAGAGCATATGCTAGACTTGATGATCCAATCATCCCTGACTCGTCAGAACCACTTACAGATGCGAGTGCGCCAATACCTAGGATTAAGCCTCCGAGAATTCCGAAACCGGGGATGACGCCAAAGAGAACTGTAGCGGCACTAGCAAGCGGAGCAGTTTCGACTGCAAGCTGGCTTGAGGGCATTATCCCAAATAGTACTAAGTTTGTCGTTAGATAAAATACTGTGACAATAGATATCCCAATAATGAGTGCTTTAGGTATTGTTCTATTGGGATTTTCGATGCTATCGGAGGGAATTGTTGACACCTCGAAACCAGCATATGCCCAGAAGATGACAATGAGTGCTGACCCAATACCACCCACGCCAAATGGGGCAAAAGGAGTGTAGTTGGTAATCATTGTGGCGGGACTGAACAGGAAGAAGGCCATTCCACCAATCGAGAACAGGATTAATGGTACGAGCTTGACCATTGTTAGAATATCGTTGGTCCGACCCGCCGCCTTTGCGCCCACTATATTCGTTGTAGCTAATACACCCACAAATGCGACCTTGATGAATATCTGAATCGGTACGCTGAGGTCCGGCATGAAGAAGAGAAAATATCTCACAAATGCGATAGGAAATACTGCAAGCGAAACCCATTCTGCAATCCAGAGCGACCAACCTACAATAAAACCAGCAAACGGACCATACGCCTCTCTTGTATATGCAAAAGGTCCACCAACACCTGTAACTAATGATGCACAACGAGCAAAAGAGAGTGCTATGATTGCGGTCATCACTCCGGCTAGAGCCCAGATGGCAAGTGATAGAGGTCCCATTGTAGCTGCGCCTATTGATGAAACGACATAGATATCAGCGCCAATTATGCCACCTATCACAAGATTTGTGACATCGAAGGTTGTCAACTTTGTTGTGAGCTCAGCTCGCGCCATCTGGCATTCACTCCTCTAGGTTCGTTTTGCCATCATAACTTCCAATTGCATGACTTTTTGTTTCTCAATTATTATTCAAAGGCCATCACAATCACAAGGACTCTTCTTGCATTTTGAACAGACATCACTATATTTCTTGTAGAATGCGTCTGAAACATCAATCTCGAGCAAATTTGCTAACGAACATAACCACGCAAAGACATCCGCAATCTCGTCAGCAATCGCAATCTTGTCCTCCTCGGATTCTATAGCCTCTCGTAACTCCTGAAGTTCATCATATGTTCTCTTCAAAGTTCCTTCTAATCCTCGCACTTGGTCTCTCTCAAAGTAGACTCTTCGCATCATTTCTTGTGCTTCTTCAATCCTCAATGAAACCCCTCCGAGGGGGTCCGATAGACATCGGACCTTATCTGAACCTCAGATGTGCATACGCTGGAGTGTCTGTTTCGAAAGCAAAGTGGACCTTTTGGTAATCCTTCCTGAATTCAGCTACTTCAGCTGCTATCTTCTTGATGCCCTCACCTTTCATGACGACACGGTGTATGAACTCTGCAACTGCATCCATCTCTGACTCCTTCATGCCAAGTCTGGTCAGTTCGCTTGTCCCAAGCCGAATGCCACCAGGAGTCCTGTAGTCACGACCTCTTTTCTTGTCCCAAGGCAAGAGGTTTCGGTTGATCACAATATTTGCATCTTCAAGGGTTTCCTCTACTGTAGCACCATCTTTCATGGGTGTTTCAGTGACGTCCACCAAAATGACATGTGACTCTGTGA
>JAEORO010000173.1 GCA_016840855.1 Candidatus Thorarchaeota archaeon
CAGATGTTGAAACTGGTAATCCAATTGAAGGAAACATCACAGTGATGGGTGATTTAGAATTCTTCGTTTCTTATAGTCCAGAAAAACCCACCCAAGGTCAAGAGTTAACTGTGGTAGTGAATATTGTTGATGGTTATGGCAATCCAGTTCCAGGTCTGGAGGTAACAATTCAGCTGATGGATCTTCCACCAATGATTGCACATCCCACAGATCAAATTGGTGAGTACTTCGTAGAAATTCCACACATCCCCACAACTATGGGATATGGAGATTTCACTCTCACAATTACTGCAGTAGGAGAGTATGTTGGGGAATCGATTGATACATCAACAACAATACCAGTCGATCCTGCAACTCCAGATTTCACAATGTCAACTAACACACTATCAATTGGTGCAGGACTATCATTTGTGCTGAGCCTTATTGGTATGGTAATCTACTTTAGAATTGCATCTTCAATGAAAGTTGATGACAAGTCACTTGAAGGTCGTAAGAAATCCATCAAGAATATGGATAGACTATACCTTCTAATTGTACTGGCAAGTGCAGCTGGACTTGCAGCATCATATTCAACATATACTGCGGGAGACTATTCTCTTGCTCTAATACTAACAGTTGCTCTTCTTGGTTGTTCTGTACTTCTGTATGGGCTATGGCTTTATCGAGATGCAACTGCGGCTGTGCTTGTTCGAGGTTCACTCAGCAGGAAAAGAATGGTGCTTGGTCTTTGGCATCTGGTGTTCGTCCCAGTCGTAATATTCCTGATCCTTCTGTATGGTGTTGAGATAGATTGGTTCAAAGCATACATCATCGATCAATCATTTACAATTGGCACAATCACTGTACCTACAATTATGACGACTATTTTTGCAGCCTACCTATCTTCAATACTGGTAGTTGTAGTGAATCTCTATAGAGAGGTGAACAAAGGTCTCAAGAAGATTGTGAAAATGGAAGATGCTGGAACACCTGCAAGTGTTGTTGAAGATGAGAAAACATCTATGGTCAGTAGATTCAGCTCATCTGTTAGAATCAAGTTCTTGATGTTCTTAGTGGTTGTGGGCGCGACTACCGTTATGAGCATGGACTTCTTGGCCAGTTGGGAGCTTGGTATCATAGTACTCCTGCCAGTAGCATTTCTAGTTGTGATACCATTTATCTCATCCAAAATAATTCAAGTTTTCAGCAAAATGTCTAGAGGAAGAATACCTTCTGCACCTGCAGATAGCTAGTAACCGAAGAAGCAATGCGGCCCTGTTCAGGGGCCGCTAATCCTTTTTTCTTGAGTAACTCTGACTACTCTTCATGCAAGAATTCATCTGCATCATCGTACTCATCAGAGTAGGCTTCTTCATCAGCATCTTCTTCAGGTACTTCTTCATCACTCACATATTCTTCCGTTTTGTAAGTTTCTTCGACTGATGATGGCTCCTCTGTGGTTTCTGGTTTCGTATCCTCTTCTAGAATTTCAGGCTCTGCTTTAGGAGCAGCTGCAGCTTCCTCCTGAGTAGGCAAAATCTTAAGACCTGCATCTTGCTCAGCTACAAATTTCGCAATCTGAGCTTTTCTTGTGAAGTAAAGAGCAACGATAACAGCTAGAGATAAGGCTGCACCTACAATGGTGAGAGTAGTCAACCAAGCACTTGAGCTATCACCCAAGAGCTGTTGCCAAGTGATAACTAAAAATGCAAGACCTGCAGTATTCATGACAAAAGATCTAAGAGGTGTCCCCACCTTAGTGATTTCTGTGACATTGGTGTCAACCATAGCAGCAGCAATCACACCAGCGTTGTATTGTGTAGACTTTGTCTTCTTTGCTAATGTTTTGACATCAGTCGATTTCTTCTTGCCCATCCACCGAAGGGCTGTAGGAACTTTTTCTGAAAGAAGATTTGCATAGGCAATTTTAGCGTCTTCATGAGACAAGTTACATTTCTTGCACATGTCTAGTTTAGTGTTCCATTTACGTTTGCATTGTGGACATCTATCTGCCTGCCATGCATCTGGTGCAACTTCTCGAAGTCGCTGACGCACAATGTATTCACTAACACCCGTATCAACGCGACCTTCTTTCTTTTCTTTCTTCATTGAATCGAGTAACGAGAAAAGAAGTGGCAATGCACCAAGAACCGTCAGATTTGGAAGAGAACGTATCTCTGATGCTTTCTTATGAATTCCCCTTAGCTTGTAAGCAGTCTTGAGGCCCTCCCAAAGGCCATTGAGGCTACCTGCAACACCATAAACAGCACCAACTGTAGCAATACTTGCTGTTATACCTGTTACTGAAGTGATGATATCAATTGGTGTCGATGGTAGAAGGAATGAAAATTGATGCTGTAATATATGCTGCGTTGAATCTCCTTCAATGTAATAACGAAAATCTACGGTTGCCTCATAGACACCCGTAGCGAGCTTGATTGGACCTAAAACTGACATCATTGCAGAAAAGTCCATGCCCGCACTGACTGGGGGGATAGTGACTGATGGATCGACTGTGAACCATGTATTAAGGTGTGAATCAACTATTTGAATTGGAAACAACGGATATCCCTGATACCAAAATGTTATCGTTCCAGTAACGTTGAGAGTCTGAGAACCACTTGCATTCAACTGAAGCGTGAGAATCATAGGTCCATCTAGATTTAATGGAAGAGGGGATTCAGGAGAATAATCCTTGAGGTTCATGCCATCCAATGCTGCATAGACATATAATCTGCCATCATTAATGAAGTCATCAGGATATACTTGAGCATTGGCGGTCGTAACACCGCCAATCAATATTACTAGAAACAAAGTCATAAAGCCTATAATTAATAGACGTGATGGGGAGCGACGCATGGTACTGTTACATCTCCAATAGCAATGCTAGAGTTCGACTGACGAATTAGGATTGAAAAGGGTTTTTGCGACCTAGTTTGAATTAGTTTTTGAGGTTGGATCCTTTGTTCCCCTAATCATGTCTGCGACTTTTCTTGCAACTGTTACAAAACCCTCACTCTTTTTCATGACTCCTTTCGCTCCAACTTCTGCTGCGTGTTTCGCTGTATCAGGATCAAAATATGCTGTTAGAAGGTGGATGTTTTTTATTCCAAGCTCTATGAGTTTTCGTGTGCATTCGATTCCATCCATGGAGGGCATTTTCATGTCCATCAAGACAATGTCAGGAAACATCCCATTGTCTATCAATCTAGAAGCCTTGTCAATTGCTTCTTGTCCATTAGACGCAATCAGGAGTTCAAAGTCATCCAAAAAGCGTTTGAGATACATATGCATCACTTCATGAATTGCAGGTTCATCATCTACGATTAGGATTCGAAAAGTCATATGCATCCTCACGCGAAATTACTTAATTGCGCTTCAATTTTTCAATGCCTTAATAATCGTGTGTTATATTATTGAAGATGGTACTTCGCGAACCTATTTATTCTAGAATGCACTTCTTTCAAATGAGGACCCAAATTTGACATTTGAAAGAATGCCCTTAGAGATCTGGTTTGATGAACACCAGTTCGAGGTAGACTATGATATTGGTGAAAGTGGTACCAAGTTTCTAACAGTGAAACAACTTGAGATTGACCTCAATGAGATTCAATTGCGTTATGGATACCATCTAGGACATCCAAGTCTAAGAAAAGAGATAGCAAAGCAATACAGGGGCGCTACTTCCAAGAATGTGGCAGTGACAACAGGCGCTAGTGAAGCTAACTTTGCCATCATTGCTCATCTTGTTGGACCCAGAGACAACATCATTGTGGAACACCCAACATATCCCTCTCTTTATCAGGTTGCTCGTTCTTTGGGAAAAGACCTTACTCTCTTTAAACTTGAATGGGAGAATGATTTTAGACCTGATTTGGATAAACTTCGTAAATTGATAAAATCCAACACCAAGTTAATCACTCTCACCCATCCAAATAACCCAACAGGTTCTGTGATAACTAAGGCGGAACTTAAAGAGGCAATTGAAATAGCAGAAGAGGCGGGAGCGTATCTTATGGTTGATGAAACCTATAGAGATCTAATGTTTCCGCAACCTCCACCTCTTGCGGCAACTATGAGCCCTAGTGCCATTAGTTTGACAAGCATGTCAAAGACTTGGGGATTACCAGGCATTCGTATTGGGTGGGCTGTTGCAGAAGAATCGATTGTCGAAGCAATAAGAGCAGTGAGAGAACAGGTCACTATTTGCAATTCATCTGTTGGAGAGGCCATTGCAAAAGAGGTACTTCAAAAAAGAAGCGAAATATTGCCTGTAATAAGAAAAGCAGTGATTTCTAACTATAAGATTGTAGAAGATTGGATGAATTCTCAAGATTGGCTCGAATGGATTGAACCTCAGAGTGGAGTCGTTGGCGCACCAAAATTGAAGCGAGGTGGAAGTACCGATCAACTCTGTGAGCTTCTAGTAAAGAAGTATAGAACATTCACGGTTCCAGGTTCTAGAATGGAATTGGATGGTCACTTCCGACTAGGATTTGGCGGCGACCACGAGGAACTAATCGAGGGACTTGAACAACTTAGCAAGGCTCTGAAAGATATTCACTCATGAATCAGAGTGGAGTTCTTTAATCTCAAACGTGACACATCTTCGGATGATGCACTAACTTGCACGATGTAGGTGAAACGATAGAAATCCAAGAGGTGGTTTGGACCCCTATTTCCGAACTGACTGTCGAATCAAGAACAATCAATGTCAAATTCAGTGTGATTAGGAAAGGACAAACACGACATATCAGTTCGAGAGCTACTGGGAAAATACTTCTCATCAATGAGTGCGTAGTTGGTGACGAATCTGCAATCATCAATCTTACACTGTGGAATCATGACATAGATGAGATAGAAACTGGGAAGACATACGAATTGTTGAATGGACATATCAGCATCTATGATGAGAGCATGAGTCTTACAAAAGGTCGATGGGGAATTATCCGAGAGGGGACACCAAGCATTGTTCAAGTAGATGGATCATTAGACATGAGCAGACCGTTTATGGGTCGACCAAATCGGAAGAAAAGAAAGAGGTCTCAAACAGGCCGTTCATTTCAAGGAACACCTGGAAGAGAAATAAAGGGTTACTGTTCACGGAAGGGCTTTTGAGGCTGTTCTTGTATGATAGTTCGTTATGAAATTGCGACTCGGAAATAATTTAATCCCGTATCCCATCTTCACTATAAAGGGTCGTTTGCGATTATGTGGGCTGTCGGATTCAGATGTTTCAGAGGTAGTAAATGATGCAGTGATTTCAGATGCTAATACTGAAGAAGATCTCCTCAATCGCATTCGTGATGTACTAAATTTAAAACAACCTTCGATTCTAAGAAAATTCGAAATTCTGACCAAATATGAGAAGTTTCGTGGCGATTCTTCAAAACTGCCAGCGATTGTTGTTGTAATCGAGGGAGCATCGGCTTCTGGGAAGTCACTGATTGCACTCGAGTTGATGCATGATCTTATTGCTACTAGATTCATTAGCACTGATTCAATTCGTCAAGTTCTACGGGGAATATTGAAGGAAGATGAATATCCGGAATTATTTTGCCACACCTATCAAGCACACACTTTTAGACAATCAGGACCACAGGGCTTGAAACCAATTGTCAGAGGGTTCTTGGCACAGTGTGAAATCATAAAACCTCATATTGTCACCATGACAAAGAGAGTAATCACTGAAGGAGCTATTGCTGTTGTAGAGGGAGTTCACATTCAGCCAGGTACAATTCAAAATTTCAGTTCTGGGATTATTGAAATCTTGGTTGATCCAGATTATGAAACACATAAAGCTATGTTCGCAAGTAAACACGAAATTGGCAAACTCCAGTCGGTTTCTGATGACATAATTGTTAGAGATAAAGAGTTTGAAGCCACTCGTTTGATACAGGAGTATTTGCGATCTGAAGCACGAAAAGAGGGTGTAGCAATCATTCCTTTAACAAGTTATGAAGATATTCGATTGAAAATCTCAGAGATAATAATGGCGAGAGTAACGCGGCTCCTTGAATCGTATGAAGAAGGTGTAAGCTAAAACATGAAATGGAAAAATGAATCTCTTGACAAGCTATTCAATCCAGAATCAATAGCTATCGTAGGAGCCTCAGATAAGCCTGACAAACTCGGAGCACTCACACTCCTAGCGCTTCGTGATTACAAAGGAGATGTATACCCAGTTAACCCTCGAATCAAGTCTATTAGAGGTGCAAAATGCTATCCATCAATTATTGATATTGACCATCAAGTGGACCTTGCCATGATAGCACTAGGTCCGCAATACATTTTGCAAACGCTTTCCGAGTGTAAAGAAACAGGTGTAAAGGGTGCAATCATATTCTCAGCGGGATTTAAGGAACTAGGAGGAATTGGAGAAGAGCATCAACACAGAGTCAAGGAAGTAGCTGATGGAGGTCATATTGCTGTTATAGGACCAAACTGCCTTGGAGCTGGCAACTGCAATATTGGATTAAATGCTACCTTCTTTCCACATCCCACTCCATTGAAAGGAGGGTCAGTAGCAATGGTAAGTCAGAGCGGTGGTGTCACTGGGCTAATGATATACCAAGCGGCGGATTCAGAGCTTGGAGTGTCTAAATTCGCTAGTGTTGGAAATAGAGTCAATATTGATTTTCACGATATGCTAAGATACCTTAGAGAAGATTCAGAAACCGAAGCAATCTGCCTATTTGTTGAGGGAACTGAATATGCGAGAGAAATGATGGAAGAGCTTCAAAAGACTACACCAGAGAAACCGGTCATTGTCTTTAAGGTTGGAAAGACTCCTGCTTCAAGGGAAGCGGCTTTAAGCCATACAGGCAGTTTGGCGGGCAACTCTGAGTTGTATAGTGCAGCAATGAAACAGGCTGGTGCGATTGAAGTAGCTGGGGTAGGAGAGATGATTGATACTGCTCATGTTATTACGTCCTGTAAACATCGCTCAAAGGGGCGAAATGTTGCTATCGTGACACACACATTGGGAATTGCTTTGGTTGCTGCTCAGACACTTGAATTAAATGGAATCAACCTTCCACCTCCTTCAGATTCAGTAGCATCAAAAATTGAATCTATGCTTAACATGCCTGTGGAAGTTCCTATCAAGAACCCAATCGACCTCCTTGCACAAGGTTGGGCGGATCCAAGTATCTTCTCAGAGGCTTTCAAATTAATTTTAAACGAAAAACAATTCGACGCTGTTATGATTGTTTTCTCTCCAAATTACCAAGAAGGAATTGGAGGAGGCGTACCAATAAATGAAATAGTAAAGGCGAGTCAAGAGGTCTCCAAACCAGTAATTAGTATTCTCGCATCGCCTATAACAAGAAAACCACCAGGCTATGACATACTCGAGGCAGCAGGAATCCCATTTTTCTCTAGTCCTCAAAGAGCCGCCCAAGCCCTCGCTAACATGTTAAGACTCTCAAAATAAAAAAAAAAGGAACCGCTGCGCAGGGCAGCGGTGTTTGCATCACTTACCCTGCACAGTGAGGAGATCACCTGTGGTTTGTGGGATAGTAATTGGGTCATCACCATTCAGAGTACCATTCATAAGAGCTGCATAAGCAGCCATGTCAAAATGACCATGTCCTGATAGGTTGAAGACTATTGTTCGTGATTCATTCTTCTTTTTGGATTCTAGGGCAACATCAATTGCCGCCTTGATAGCATGCGCGGATTCCGGAGCAGGAATAATACCCTCAGACTTTGCGAAAAGTACTCCAGCATTCAACACATCAACCTGATGATATGCACGTGGAGTTAATCGACCTTCAATAGTAAGGGCGCTGACTGTAGGAGCAACCCCGTGGTATCTTAAGCCACCTGCGTGGATTTTTGGAGGAGTGAAGTCAGCGCCCAAGGTGTGCATTTTTAGTTTTGGAGTAAGCCCTGCGGTATCTCCAAAGTCATAGCGGTACTCACCTTTTGTCAGAGATGGACAGGCTGTAGGCTCGGCAGCAATGAACTTTGTATCTCGAAAACGATCATTTGCGATGAAAGGAAAAGCTAACCCCGCAAAATTACTGCCTCCACCAACACAGCCAATGACATAATCAGGAGTAAGGTCAGCAGCATCTAGCTGAGCGATTGCTTCCTGACCTATTACAGACTGGTGTAGCATGACAAAATTAAGGACAGAGCCAAGCGTGTATTTGGTATTTTCATTAGAAATAGTATCTTCCAGAGCTTCACTTATCGCAATACCGAGAGTTCCTGGATGGTCTGGTTGTTCTCTATTGATTTTTCGACCGAATTCGGTTAAATCCGACGGACTTGGTACTATTTTAGCTCCATAGGTTCTCATCAAAGTGCCACGGTACTGTTTCTGTTCGTAACTAATTCGAACCATATAGACCATAGCTTCAAGTTCAAAATATGAACAAGCAAGTGCAACTGCACTTCCCCATTGGCCAGCACCTGTCTCGGTTGCCATCCGTTCAATACCCTCCTTCTTTGCGTAATAGGCTTGAGCGGCTGCAGTGTTTAGTTTATGGCTGCCAGTTGGTGAAACATCTTCACGTTTGTAGTATATTCGGCAAGGTGTCTTTAGAACTCTCTCAAGACCAATGGCTCTCTGCAATGGAGTAGGTCGTCCTGATCTCATTAAGATCTCTCGAACTTCAGTTGGAATGCTGATAGTCTTCTGCATCGAAACCTCTTGTTTAACACATTCTTCTGGGAAGAGTGCAAGTAGAGCTTCAGGATTGACTGGTTCATCTGTTGCAGGATTAATTGGTGGTGGAAGTGGATTATTCAAGTATGGTAAGATATTCAGATATTCATCAGGAGTGTCTTCGATATCTAACTGGATTCTAGCATGTTCATGTTTCATGTTTTGGTCTCCGTCTAGGTTCCGATTCTGAGTGCAGAGAATCCATTAAGTTGTTATTACGGGCGTAAATTTGGGTCATCCTAAAACGAAGCAGGAATGAGTAGACCAACTCAATAGAATTAGATAATATGATGACTGTGCCATTTGGGAAGTGGATTAAACGGGCCCCATCGAGGGACCCAAAAGCCATTGGCCAAGGCACACTCGTATCATGTTTCCACACTCAGAAACGGTTGGCAACTTCGGTTGAAAGGAACTTATAAACATTGTGCATAAATGTTCATTAATGTACAAAAATGTACAATCAATAGAAGATACAATAGTTTCCTAAGAATCTAGCATCTACCAAATGTTTTTAGAATGAAACCTATCGAACTCAGTTTGAAGGTGACCTACATGAATAGCTCTCAGAGTGATGAGAATAGGATTGATTGCTCAATCCTACAGATCCTTTTCGATTCATCTCCACAAGCAGTCCTCATTATCGAAGATGGCAAGGTTGTGTATACTAACTCAGCACTTGCACATGCAGTGGGATTCAAGCCACAGCAAGTAGTGGGTCAAGAAGTCACTCATATTGTAAGTATGATTGGCATGCAGGACTACGATTCTGTGGTGTCAAGATTCTCAGCAATTAGTGCTGGAAAGATGGAGTCGGATAAGGAACGCTTTCATTTCAAAGATGCTGAAGGAAGTAGGTACGTTTTGGAATTCTCGGCTAAGATAATTGAAGCTGACAATAAGAGGTATGTAGTTCTTTATGGAAATGATGTTACAGGAGATGAACTATCAAAGGAAACTCTCGCAACAGAACGAAGAGCCTATAGTGTGATTGCGGAAGCTGCCCTTAGCTCCGACAAGTTACCTCAAATATGCGACAGAATATTAAGAGGTCTTATTGAAACCCTTAGATTTGATCTTGGGACAATTCGACTATATGATGCTGAAGATTGCACTCTTAAGCTGATGACATCCTATGGTATTGAAAAAGGAGGCACACCTGAAACCATTGCACTAGAGGACCCCAATTTTCTTGTTGCGCGAACTGCTAGAACAAAATCACCACTTTTCACTCAGGATATTGAAATGACACCTGAGAGCGAAGATAGAATGGTAAGAGCGAGAAACTTGGGTGTGCGCACACTGATTTTCTGGCCTATTTTAGGATCTGAGGAGAACCTTTTGGGTGTAATCAACGTCGCAACTAAAGAGCCTATCATTTTAGAGCAAGAGCAAAGAACCGTTTTTGCCACCATAGCAGGTATGTTCTCCACTATCCTTGAACGAAGGAAAACGGAAGAGGAACTTCAAGAATTCAAAGACCGTTTTACAGCATTTGCTGATAACATGCCAGGCCCGGTATATCTTAAGGATGATAAGTCCAAGGTTCTTTTTGTGAACAGATACATGCGTGAAGCGACTCAAAAAGCAACTAAGGCTAATTGGGAAGGATTGAGTAACCTTGAGCTATTCCCAAAAGAGCGAGCAGAAAATCTCACAGAAGAAGATTTGAGAATCTTGGTAAACGGACCAATTGACCGCATTCAAGAAACAATGACAGATGGAGAAATTCGAACTTTTCGAACGCATAAGTTTCCCATAATCCGTGAAGGAAAACCACCATTGATTGGTGGATTTTCGATTGACATTACTGATAGAATAGTTGCAGAGAAACAAAGAGAGGAAGCGAGAGCTCGTGCCATATGGATGTCGGATCTAATGGCTCATGATATCAATAACCTACACCAAGGCATTATGTCTAGTTTAGAGTTGATGCTCGAGGATGAACAATTTCCCAGGCACTTAATGGGCATTGCACAGAATGCTTTACTTCAGGTAAATCGAAGTGTATCGCTTATTAATAATGTAAAGAAATTCTCAGTAGTAAATCAGGAAGAACTCGTTCTTGAGAAAACCGACCCTGCGGAATCTCTTATTGCTGCAATTCAAACCGTCAAACAATCATTTCCTCAACGTAAAATCAGCATCACAACTAATCTTGAAACTGGGAAATATTGTATCATGTCCAATACGTTTCTTCATGATGTATTCTTCAACCTGCTCCACAATGCTGTGAAATACACTGTGAGTGAGAGTGTTCGCATAGATGTCACAACTAGTCTTGTTGAGGAGGGAAAATTCATTCGATTTGACTTCGAGGACTGGGGACAAGGGATTGATGATAGATTCAAGAAGAGTATTTTGACAGGCATTAATGATCGGGTCCATAGAGTATCTGGGGTAGGACTTACTCTTGTAAAACAAATCGTCGACCAGTACGGAGGAAGCATTTCAGTAGAAAATCGTGAGAAAGGAGATTTCACGAAAGGTACAAGATTCATTATTAAATTACCAAATGGATGCTAGAAGTAGTACTCTCATAAGATAAATGCCAAGAAAAATTCCCAGAATGGTTAAATCGTTGGAATGTCCACCACCTTCAAACAGAGGAAGGCTATCTATTGGTCGAAGAAGGTCCCAGTTATGTACTAAAAATGGTTGCACTTGGGGATGGGGCAGTAGGTAAAACAAGTTGCATTATGCGTTATACAGAGAATAGTTTTGGAGAGTCGTATAAAGCAACAATTGGGACCAATATTGCTGTGAAAAATGTAGAGATTGAGCTTCACCCTGGTGAGTTATCGAGAGCCCAGATTGTTTTATGGGACCTTGCAGGACAACCAACTTACAAGGACCTTCGTTCAAGATATATGGTTGGAGCTGCGATTGCATTTATTGTGTATGATGTTACAAGACCGCCAACATTTCTCAATGTGGCAGATTGGTATGATAATTTCATCACTGTATCTCCAGATGCAGTTGTGATTCTCGTGGCAAACAAAGTTGACAGAGAAGATCGATTAGTCCCTCAAGAGGCAGGCGAGATGTTTAGTCGCTGGAGAAAAATTGACTATATTGAAACCTCTGCAAAAACTGGAGAGAATGTTGAAATGATGTTCACAAAATGTGTAGAAATAGCTATCCGTAATGAAGAAGATCGACTTGGCTAGGTAACATAGCCAAGTCTTCTGTTTTTTGTATACTTAAGGCAGGAGTGTTGGCACTGCATCAAATGCATAGTCCATAACTACATCGGGGAATATGAAAAGTGCAATAACCGCGATGACACAAATGATAACCGCTGCAAATGGAATAACTGGCAGTTTGATTCTCGAGTCATTACTTGGTTTCATCATGTAGGTGTACCTTAGTACTCGCAAATAATAACCCAATGAGAAGACTGAGTTCAGCAGACCGATGAGTGCAAGCCACCACATTCCAGCAAGCACAGCACTCCAAAAAAGAAAGAATTTAGACCAAAATCCGACTGTCAAAGGCATTCCAGCTAATGAGAGCATCAGGATGGCAAGTAGCCCCGCAGCCAATGGTGCACGCTTACTAAGTCCTGCAAGGTCCTCATAGGTAATTCGCTTTGACAGCTTGATTGAAAGTGCCCAGATAAGAATGAAGGCTGAAGTCTTCATCAGTGCGTGAGTAAAGGCATGAAATAATGCAGCACCTATTCCCAAAGTATATGCATCAGGGATTGCAGGATTGGCTGCAGCGATGCCTATGAAGAGATAGCCCATCATAGCTATACTACTGTACGCCAGCATCCGTATAATATCTCTCTGAGCGAGAGCTAATACATTTCCAATAACCATGGTTAGAATGGCAACTCCAACAATGAGGAACGTCCATTGCGTTTGAGCAGCAACAAATCCGACTACAAGGATTCGCATCAATGCTCCAACACCTGTCTTCTTAGACCCGCCTGCAAGATATGCTGTAACGCTTCCATCTGCACTGGCATATGCATCAGGTACCCATTGCCATCCAGGGAAGACTCCAACCTTGAAACCAAATGAAACTATGAATAATACTACAGCCAATAAAATCGTATACGCAGCATTTGGAGTTGTGGAGAACATCACCCAGATGCTATCAACCGCAGCTGCTACCTCAATAAGATTGGTTGTCCCAGTTACTCCATATACTAGCGCGATTCCGAAGATCATTAACATCGTGGCAAGAAGTCCCATGACAAAGTACTTTGTAGCACCGTCAATTGCTTCTCTAGCAGGTCCTAATGCAACTAAAATATAGGTAGGAGTGGACATGAGCTCCCAAGCCAAGAACAAGCCGACTAAATCAGTTGCCATCACAACCCAAATCGCTCCTGCAAAGGAGATCAATAGCAGGAAATTGTACGGACCTTTATCACCACCATAGAGAGTGGAGGACATTAAGACGAGAAAAGCGACGATGAGTATGATGAAGATGAAGAAATCAGCCATGGGATCTCTCACGAATTGACCAAATGACACTCCACCTTCACCAATGAGAGAAATAATCACTGGATCAAGTGGATTAAGAATAACCATTTCAATTGAAGCTAGTATCACACCAACAAAACTGATACCCAGCGGATTGAAACGCATACCAGCAACTAGTGATATGATTGCGAAAAGCACTAGTGTTAATGCTGGAAGGGACATGATCCAGCCAGGGGGTGTGATGGAGAGTAGAAGGTCTCTTACAGGAGCCAAAACCCCTCTGAGAATATCAGCAATTTGGGTTAGTTGAAGTAACATCAAGGTCCAACACCTCCAATGATAAATGTGACAACAGATTGAGTGAAGCTTAGAACCAAGTCGGGCCAGACGCCTAAGAGGATAACAGGGATTAACATCAGAATTGGAGCAATAAGGTCACTCCAAGGTGCTTCTGTAACATCTTTTTCTGGGTCCGGATCACTGAAGACGATTCGGTTCAACATCCACAGGATATAGCCCACAGTGATGAATATTCCAAATGTAATAATGGCAGACCAGAGGTAAATAACCACGGAGCCAAAGATCACAAGAGCCTCTGCGATGAAACCACTGAATCCTGGCAAACCAAAGGCTGCGAAAGATGCTAGAATCAAGATAGCTGAGAGCTTTGGTGCTTTTGTCATGAGACCCTTGATGTCAGGAATCTCACGTGTTCCTGCAGAGTATTTGAGTTGTCCAGCCATAATAAACATGATAGAGATTATCGTTCCATGACTGAACATCATGAATATTGAGCCCTGAAGCGCCAGATTAGCAGCATTGATGTAACCAACGTTCTCTGCAACAAGAGGGTCGAGTCCAATTCCAAATGCAGCGACAGCTACACCAAGCAACACCCAAGACATGTGGTTGATAGAAGTGTACGCAACGAGACTCTTCAGATCGGTCTGTGCCATTGCTGTAAATGCAGCATAGATACAAGTGAAGATAGCCAATGCTGCGAATGGGATACTCAATCTCGAAAATGCACTTGGTACTAACCAGAGCCCAAGACGGATGAATGTGTAACCACCCATCTTCAGCAAGATTCCTGCGAGTATAACTGAACCTGGTGTCGGAGCCTTCACATGAGCCCAAGGAAGCCAGTTGTGAAGAGGCCAGACAGGTAGTTTTACACCCGCGCCCATGAAAATTGCTAAGGCAAAACCAATTTGGACCATTGGTGCTAAAGTCGGCAATATGGTTCTAAGGCCTTCAGGTCCACCAGGAATTTCGATGAGTGCGAAGGTATAGATTCCGGAAGCTTCTCCAGCAACAAGATACAGCACAAAGAATGCAACTAGCATTACAGCTGAACCAAGATGAGTATAAATGAAGAATTTAACAGCCGCATGTTCACAACCTTCTTCACCCCACCTCCCAATGATAAAGAACATTGGAATGAGTACTAGCTCCCAGAAGATAAAGAATCCAATCAGATCAAGTGACATGAATACTCCCATTAATCCAGTCTGAAGAAGTAAGAAAAGCGAGTAATAGAATCCTTCAGTGTCATGAATGTGGTTTGAGCTAATAGCAGCAATGAAGACCACAAGATTGGATAACAGAATCATGATCGCAGATAGTCCATCAACTCCTAATATGAACTGGAAAACTGTTTCAGGTGTGCCAATTGGCACAGTTCCTAGCACAAAACTGTTGACAAATTGCATTCCAGCATCTGTAGCGGTAGAGATGATTTCACTCGTATCAACTGCAAGGACTAGCAGGAGAGATAATGCAAGTTCAAGTGTAGTCACTAAGAGTGTTATTACTCGAGCACCTTTCCCTGCAAAGTATGCAACTAGTGCAGCAACAAGGGGTAGGATTAGCATGAATCCTAATGGCCCAAAAGGCAACGAGTTTAGGATGTTAAAGGCAAAACCAAATTGCATTTTATATCACTCCCAAGGTAATCAATGTGAGAATAACCAGTATTCCAATACCGAACATGACAACACTAACATAGTCGTTAATTCGTCCTGTCTGAGATCCAGCCAATCCAGCTTCAGAAGCTCTTACACTCTCAGTTGAGATCCCCTCAGCAAATCCATCCACGATATTGTCATCAAACCAACGCACTTTGGTCGAGATTGAAATAGCGGCGTCAGCTGACTTGAAGTCGATGCCATCAATGATTTTGTCATCCACACTGACTCTCCAGTTCTGTGCAAATCCAAGAAACTTGTTTACAAGCCAGTAATATGATTCATTAATGTACCAACGATGTTTCAGGAAATTGTGAATACTGCGTCGAACTCCATTCTCTGGTATCATTGTGTTGGGTGTGTCAGCATTTTTGACATAGATCCAATATGCAGGGATTCCTCCAAGAAGGAGTGCACCAACAGTAATTGCGAAGGGGATGATTCCTGGATAGGTTACCTTTACGATAATCATCTCAGTTAGTATCTCGATGAAGAGTTCGAGTGTGATTGGGCCTTCCATATAGAATATTGTTTGAATGATTGGAAATATGAGGAATGCAAATATTGTGAAGATCGCTAGGATGTACAGTGGAACCATCATGGCCTTACCTGGGTCATGCGGTTCTTGATGATGACCCTCATCATCATGATGTTCAGGCCGTTTTCCATGGAAGACCATTCCAACTAGGCGAATGCTGTAGAAAATGGTACAGGCTGCAGCGGCTACTGCGAGTATGAACAGGAATATGCCAAGCGGATTGACGGTTGCCAGTTCATATGCGTATTCAATAATGGAATCTTTGGACCAAAAGCCCGACATGGGAGGTATTCCAGCCAATGCCAAGACACCGATGAGGATGACTCTATAGGTCCAAGGCATTGCATCTTTCAGTCCACCCATTTTTGACATGTATTTTGTATGAACCGCATGAATCACTCCTCCAGCCGCCAAGAACAGCAAGGCCTTGAATGCACCATGAGATATGATATGCATCACGCTGCTCAGATGCGCCGCTTGGTAATGACCTTCTACAGCGAATACACCAGCAGTTCCCAGAGCAAGTATCATGTATCCTAATTGACTCAACGTGGAGAATGCAAGAACCTGCTTCAGTTCATTTGAAACCATGCCCATAGTAGCTGTCATGAAAGCAGTAACAGCACCTACTATAGCCACAATAAAGAAGAAAGATAGGACGGTCTCGATGCCAAGAGCCTGCAATGGAACGAAACCCGCAACATGTTCCTCTCCTCCACCTGTAGCAGTCGCTGCTGCAATTGTTAGGATAAAACGTGCAGTTATGTAAACACCAGCCTTTACCATGGTTGCTGCGTGAATCAATGCAGATACCGCGGTCGGACCAGCCATAGCTTCAGGCAGCCATACCTGGAGAGGTGCCTGTCCGGATTTCCCTATTGCTCCAGCAAAGATAAGGAGAAGAGCAGGAACTAGAACTCCCCAGCTAGCCATTGAACCCCACCAATCATTCACATTCGTCGCAAGATCTGTGAAGAGGAAAGAACCAGCAAATCCAAAGAGAAGAAGGATACCTCCAAGCATAAGAGCGTCACCAACTCGGGTGACAATGAATGCCTTTGTTCCGCAATGGGTATTGTACTCGCCCTCAGTCTTGAATTGAAGTAGAGGATTTTTCTGCTCATATCCAAGAGGATCTTCCTCTGGAGGGTTTCGTTTATCGTTCCAGAAGCCAATCAACCCGTAGCTGCAGAAGCCCATGATCTCCCATCCGATAAAGGCAATCAGGAGATTGTTTGAAAGGACAAGTGTTAACATTCCGCCTCCAAAAGCCAGCATGAGAAAGAAGAACCGACTACGGTCTCCCTCGTGAGCCATGTACTCAGTACTGTACACATAGATCAGGAAACAGAGTGTGCTTGCTAAGACAGCCATGATAATGGATAGAGGGTCAAGAAGGACACTGAACTCAAGATTTAGTGCGGGGATCCATGTCCATGTGGTTGTCTGAATAGAGTGACCAATCTCCGGAAGAAGTGACCAACAGAGGATCATGGTGATGCCCATGAAGATTGCAGGAGTCCAGTCCCTGAGTTTTTCATTGAAGCGCCCTACAAGAGGTACAAGCAGTGAACCACCCAGAGGAATCACGAGGATTAGATAGTAAGGTAGACCAAATAGCATCACAATCACCTCATGGAACGATAATTCCTTGTACAGCCGGGACAATGACATCCAGTGCCAGTCCTGGGAATATTCCAAAGATTACAATTAGAATTCCAAGTATGATCATTGGAATGGTCATAGAATTGGAGCTCTCTTTCACATCCTCCAGCTCATCAGGATGAGGTCCGAGAAAGACCCTCCAGAAGAAGCGCAGCATATAGCCTGCGCTAAGAATTGAGCTTGTTACTGCAAGGATAGTTAGGATGAGGAAAGGTAGATTTACAACTGCACCTCCAACAACAGCCCTCTCGAAGCCTCCAAAGAACATCATCCACTCACTGGCGAAACCAGAGAGTGGGGGACTTCCAGCAATGCTCATCATACCTATAGCTGCTGCGAATGCAGTGATAGGCATCTTGTTCGAGAGACCACCCATCTTAGTGATATCACGAAGCCCTGTCTGATGAATCACAGCACCTGCAGTCATGAACAGAAGACCCTTAGAGAAGGCATGGTTGATTAGATGGAACATACCTCCTGCTGCCCCCATAGGCGAGTATACGCCAAGGGCAAAGAGAACATAGCCCATTTGTGATACTGATGAGTATGCAAGTAGTCTCTTAATGTCAATCTGCGCAAGCGCCATAAAGCCACCATAGAACATTGTGATTACGCCCAAGGCGGCAACAAAGAATGACAGTCCAATAGCAGCATCAGACAGTGTGATTAATCCGAACCGCATTAACGCGTATGCACCAGTTTCAATCATAGCACCAGATAGCAGAACTGAGATTGGTGTTGGGGCTTCTGCATGCACTGGTGGAAGCCACCAATGAATTGGGAACACCGCCATCTTAACAAGGAATCCTGCAGCGAGGAGAATGAAGACAACCTTCAACACAGTTCCAATAGTTATTGCTAAACCTGGTAATGATGCATACAAGTTGAGAGAATTGATGCCTGCTTGTAGTAATGACAACTCAAAGGAACCTGCGAGTGAATACAGGATACCAAACCCGACTAGAATACACACTGCACCTGATTGAGTGTATAACCAGAACTTCAAAGCAGTCCGCTTACGTGTTTCAGGCAATCCCCAGAACAGAATCAGAAAATAGCTTGGGACCAGCATTATCTCCCATGCAATGAAGAACTCAATCA
>JAEORO010000029.1 GCA_016840855.1 Candidatus Thorarchaeota archaeon
GATACACTGCAGTCAAATGTGATGGATGTCCCAGGCATCACGGATATGCCATGTGATGGAGTAGTTATCTCAACGATTGGGTCGAAGAGAGTTGCATCAATATATTTGATATCGTGGATTCCAGAAATCTCACCACTGTCATCCTCAATAATTTCAATCTCCCAAACAGGATAGAGGAATTTATTGTTCACATCATCATCATCAACTGTGTACACTAAACGATGGTCCACTACATTACGAGGATCTATTCCATTCGCATCGAGGATTGATTCGTATTCAATGAGAGGTAATTTCGTATATGCATCTGGATTTGGTTCCCTCCACTTCCAATCAACTCCAAGGATGCTATCAGCAAGACTCACACCATCGCCAATAATAACAGAAATCTGTGCAGCTTCACCAGCTACTGGTACATCATCAATAACGAATTCATAATTCACATGATATTGAAGAATCTTTGAACGAGATCTTCCATCATCCAGATTAAATGCTGAAACATTTGTTGAACCAACATCCACAAAGACCGCATTGGCTGGAAGGAGATTATTATCATCCAACCACGACATTGCCATCTCATAACTTGTACCCGGCGAGGGCAGGTCATTCCCCAATCCAATATTCCAGAGTTTATCATAATTTGCATAGAATAGAGACCC
Organism: Candidatus Thorarchaeota archaeon; assembly: GCA_016840855.1. Classification (GTDB taxonomy): domain Archaea; phylum Asgardarchaeota; class Thorarchaeia; order Thorarchaeales; family Thorarchaeaceae; genus SMTZ1-45. The sequence continues at coordinate 657 of JAEORO010000029.1, forward strand.
ATCTCGAGAATCGACTTCAAAGGTTCTATTTCCAGAGTTTACTATGAATCTCCCCTCAACCTCTTCAGGTAATACATCAGCCATCCCAAAAAGCGAACGAGCCAAATCTTGAGTATAAGATGTGTTAACTGCAGGAGTTACTAGCTCGTAGATTGACATCTCTGTTTGAGACAGAACGAATTTCGAAGAATCAAAAGCATCAATGCTTGTTGGTACTATTGTTTCATCTGAAAATGAAATTACTAACAGGAGCATCATCAGGAATAGGATTGCATTGCGTTTCAAGGGTCAACCTCCCATTGTAGATCGCGACAATTGGGATTGTCACAATGCGCAGCGCGCCATAAAAAGACTCTCAGATTATCATCCTCGATGGAAAGTTTCCTTATGCTATCTAAATATTTCAAAGCATCTTTGGAGTTTTACAGAGCCTTTTGGATTTCGAAAGACAATAAAGGATGTCAGTTTTGAAATGTTTTGCAATGGCCGAGAACGCATCATATCTTGATGAAAAAGCTAAGATTGAGAAAAGAGTGGAGGATCTCCTCGCAAGATTGACCTTGACCGAGAAATTCAAGCTCTTATCGAGTCATGGAAGACTGAGGTTCTACACAACAGGACCGATTAAGAGACTGAATATTCCCTCCTTCAAAATGACTGATGGTCCTTTAGGAGTAGCTATGCATTCAAGTGGATTCAAAAAGAATACTCGATTTCCAGCTACAATTGCACTTGCGGCTTCTTGGAACAGGGAACTAATGCGTGATATTGGAACTGCGATTGGAGAAGAGGTTAGAGCAGTAGGTCGTCATGTTCTCCTAGCGCCTGGAATAAACATCTGTCGGACTCCACTGAATGGTCGAACATTCGAGTATTTCAGCGAGGACCCATACCTGACAAAAGAGCTGGCGATTCCCTTTGTTAAAGGAGTGCAGAGTCAGAAGGTTGCAGCATGTCTCAAACATTATGCAGCCAACAATCAGGAAACTGATCGAAAAAGTTCAAGCTCAGAAATCGATGAGCGCACATTACATGAAATCTATCTTCGTGCCTTCAGAGAAGTGGTGAAGGAAGCGAGTCCCTGGGCAATAATGACGTCCTACAACATGGTTAATGGTGTTTATGCTAGTGAGAATAAGTATCTTCTACAAGAAATCCTGATGGATAGATGGGGTTTTGATGGTCTCGTTATGACGGATTGGTTTGCATCAAGACCTATCAAGACTACAGATAGCTGTGTCAATGCCGGACTAACTCTGGAGATGCCTTGGCCAAGTAAGTACAAGACAAAATCACTAGAGAAGGCATACCATGATGGTAAATTCACAGAGAAGATATTGAATGATCGGGTTCGAAGAAACATTCAAGTGATGATGCTCACAGGACTCTTCGATAGTCCTGAGTCACTCCCAGATTGTTCTCGCAATACTAGAGAACATCAAGACCTTGTGCGTCGAGCAGCAGAAGAAGGAATGGTTCTTCTCAAGAACAAAGGGAGTATCTTACCTCTGGATATGGCCAATCTCAAAAGAATAGGTCTTTTCGGACACAATCTACGTAAGAAGTTTGGGAGAATATTAAGTGGGGGGTCATCTGCTGTTTCTCCACCCTACGAGGTAACTCCTCTTGAAGGATTGAAAAAGAAAGTCAAAAACAATGTCGAACTGGTTCAAGATGGTAGACTAGTAGATTTAGCGATAATTTTCGCAGGATTAAATCATGGTCGCGGAGGAGACTCCGAATTTGCAGACAGGAGTTCTTTGCGCCTTGATGAGAAGCAAGAGAGTGAGATCAAGAAAGTCGCTAGTGAAAATCACCAAACAATTGTATGTTTGATTGCTGGTAGTCCAATTGCGATGGATGAATGGATTGATGATGTCGATGCAGTCTTAATGTGTTGGTATGGGGGAATTGAGGGGGGTCATGCGATAGCCAATGTCCTTTTTGGAGATGTGAATCCTTCTGGAAAACTGCCATTGACATTTCCAAAGCGGTTTGAGGATTCACCAGCTCACAGCACCAATAATCGAAGAAATTATCCAGGTGATGACCAGAAGCGGGTGTATTATGATGAGGGTGTTTTTGTTGGATATCGTTGGTTCGATGCCAAGAATGTTGATCCTCTATTTCCATTTGGGTTTGGTAAATCTTATACAAAATTTCAGTTTGAATCCATCCAACTCATTAAAGATTCAATTGAAAATCCAGAGGACACCATGGTAGTCGAAATGGATGTGACAAATACAGGTAATCGTGCAGGCTCTGAAGTTATCCAAGTATATGCAAAGGATGCAATTGCATATGCAGATCGGCCACCCCAGGAACTAGTTGGATTCGAAAAAATTCATCTGAACCCGGGTGAATCAAAGAGCGTTTCCATTAAAATTAGAGCTCAAGATTTGGCATTTTATGATGTATCAAAGCATGATTGGGTAATTGAAGCTGGAGAATTCAAGCTGTTAATTGGGAAATCATCAAGAGAAATTCTTGGAGAAATAAATTTTGTATACGGTTAGATGCAACACTAGTCCGAATTTCTAAATTCAGCTCCAGAGAACGCAAGAGATATTATTAAGCAATAACTTGCTAAAGCCATCTAGGGGTGTTCCATTGGGCAGGATTAAGACATATTTCGGTTTACGAGATGCAAAACCAGAAGTAGTCAGGCTCGCAACTATCTATACTTCTCTATCTATTTTCATGCAGATTGCGTTCGTGATTTCCACGACATTTTATCTGATTTTTGTAGCAGAGGCGTTAGGTAACAATGATTTTATTGTTGGAATGACCTATGTTGGATTTCTTGTCATAATTGAGATGGCGGTTCAGACTTTATTTGATTATCCGACTGGTGTTATTGGAGACTGGTTGGGGCAACGTTATATTTTAGCAACAGCTTTCCTGACGTATGCAATGGCGTTCTACCTGGTTTCAACTGTCACAACGGCTAGTCCATTTATTCTTCTTGTAGCCATATATGCACTAATGGGATTTGCAGGATCACAACAGAGTGGATCAATGGGAAGCTGGTTTGACAATAACTGGCAGATATCAATGCCAGTTGATGATGAGCGAAAAGAGTATGGCGTTTTCTTAGGTAAACTTGAGATGCTGTTCTGGTTCGTTAACGCAATCATTCTGATTCCAGGGGGGTTACTTGCGACGATCTTCGGAAGACCTTGGGTCTTTCAGTTGCAAGCAATAATGTGTTTGGTAATTTCATTCCTCTCTCTGAGATTCGTTCAAAACCTACCTGAAATAGACGAACTAAATCAGAAACGACCAACAATGGATGAATACTTTGTACTCCTAAGGGAAGGTGTCCAGTATCTCTTCAGTAGTCCCTATGTGAAATACCTATTACTAGGTTCAATGCTTGTCAACAGTTGTATATCCGTTTGGTCAAACCTAATCCTATTTCCAATGTATTATAGTTACTTGCTGACGGATGTAGCCGTTGCTAGTTTTCGGACAATTGTAATGCTTCCACTAGTGTTCTACTCAGAAAGATCAGGTGTTTGGGCTAGGAAATACGAGCCTAAAAAATGGATCCCCAGATTTCGGTTTTTCCAATCAGCCGGAGCAGTTTTCTTTTGGGTTTTTGCGATAGTCATGATCATATTTCCAATACCACCTCCTAACTCCCCAATGATTGACATTGTTCTTCCAGGATCAGAAATCTTGATTCTGCGAGTTCCTCTTGGGTCAGTTCTACCTGTGGCAATAATGATAATGATTTTCTTCATTCTAGGAATCTTCCTTCAATTAGCAGGTGTTCTAACATCAAGAGTGTTTGTTGACGCAATCCCAAACCGAGTAAGAAATGGTGTTTATTCGTTGTTCCCTACAGTGGTTTTGATAATGAGTATTCCTCAGATTGCATTCTTTGGATGGTTCATTTCAGTGTCAATACCTCTTACTCTTGTTCTCATGGGAATAATCTCATCAGTTGGCTGCCTTATGATCCGAAAGGGATTACAATATCCACATCCAAAAGAACTGGAACAAGATATTGGTATGCAGGACACCAGAATAAGGGAAATGCCAGATGAAGGCTATGAAGCCTCGGAAAGCTAATCATTCCTTCTAAATCTGGTTGCCTCCCTATAACGAGTATCTTTCACATAATCGTATGAGGCAATCTTCTTTGGTGTGACAATGACTGTCACCCAGTTAGTCAGTTTAAAGAGACCTTCTCGATATTCAATAGCACGTTGACTATCCATTCTGCGATTGAAAATCTTCAGAGCGGTTTCATCGATATTCTCAGTAGTAAGCTCAGCTTCGCCATAAATGAGAACACCCCGCGTGGGAGGACCGTCATCATCCACGAGGATTGTAATGCGATTATCTCGTCGAAGGTTTTTTGCTTTAACACTCTGGTCAGGAGTGCCAAAAATAACCTTTCCACTCTCGTAGTAAAACCAGATTGGTGCTGCATGTATCGACCCATCCTTGTTATGAGTGCAGACACGTGCTACTGTCATTTGATTTAAGAATTCAAGAACTTCATCTGGCGAGAGTGGGGGAGATTGAGTATACGACATAATTCCTCACACACATTATTTAGACTAGTTCTTTCATTTACAATGCTAAGTATATGCGTTTTGGATATAGGGAAAAAAAGTTACAACTGTTTACTTAGGTTAATGATTCGACACGCTAACCTGAAACCAGCCTTCTCATACAGCTTTATCGCAGTTGTATTTGCTGCAGGAGTTCCAACTGCGGCATATTCGCAACCGTATTCTTTCAAAGTGTATAAGTTCGCTCTAACTAGAAAAGATGCGATGCCCTGTCTTCGGTAATTAGGCAAAACAGCCATTGGCCCAAGAATTCCAGTAGGCGGTTTGTATTTTGATTTAGAAACAAATGCTCCAAGAAAGCCAACCGGCACTCCGTCAACCACAGCAATTTTCCTAAATTCATCACATGAGTATCCATAATATCCCTCTGCCATCCTCTGAAGCATGGCAGTTGCCTGGATATATTCAGTGACAGTTTTATCAAATCCATGTATCTCTCTCTCCTCTGATGTAGATGTGAAAGACTTGACAACGATACTTGCTAGGTCTTCGTAAGCGTAATTTTCACCTGTTTCTAGATGAACATCTTTAATCGATTCTAAATTCAGTCTAATTTCTTCTAGAGAGATTATCATGTCAATTGAGTCAGGTCGGTCACGTTCAAACCCGGCATTCATATAGAGACTGAAGTGATCTTTTGC
>JAEORO010000030.1 GCA_016840855.1 Candidatus Thorarchaeota archaeon
ATTTCACCTTGAGAAATCGCGATCTTGGTTGTTGAACAATATCACCTTTAGGCACATCAATCACCTACGCTTTCAGAACTTCGACCTTCTTCAGTCGCATGCCTCTTGTCTGGAGGGTGTGTTCACACTCTTTGCACTTGAACTTCAGAACAGTCTTCTTTGTGGTTTTGGCGAACCTCTTCTGGATTGGTTTTGGAAATGATCCGTATCCCCGGGTCCTTCTCTTCATCCGGCGTTCTCCCTGAGCCAAGCTCCGTCTTTTTCCTGCTTTTTCAACTGCAACGGTATGTGCAGTGTGTTTCTTACACCGGGGACAGTATCTGTTCAGTTCTGCCTTAACTTTCATTAATAGTCACCAATCCTGACCGTGCCAAACGGCTAGGAGTCCTTTATAATCATTAGGGCATGTTCATTCTGATTTACAGTCCAGAACTACGATGCGGATTGAGCGGCCAACGCAGCAATGTGCGCAATCACTGTAGCAATCAGGAGAATGCTTGACAGGATGATCACTAGTGTTGGCCCCACCTTGATGCCTGGCGTCTCGTCTTCGAAGAAACGAATTAATCCTGCGCCTCCTGAGGGCATGGGCCCCTCTCCGCGCTTTCCCTTTCTTCTCTTCTTAGCTGTCTTCGGCATCAATTATCACCTTACTAAAGGATGTCTGCTCTCACCCTATGAGGTTTATTAAGTCTTCCAATGGTTAAAATCCAATCATTCCACCAGCGACAAGATCTTGCATGCCAGCCCTACGGAGGGTCTTACATCGGACACCGCACTTCAGTTCGATTGTTACGCGCAACTTGTATACCGAGAGTATGTGCTGGTGGGGATTGACAAGGATCTAAGCTTTGACGGATGTTTCCAACTCCTCTAGTTTCTTCAAAATTCTCTTTCTGAGGGTCTTCACACCTGATGAGTCTGTGAATGTGAGGGCGTCCTGCAAGGTGAGTACAGCCGCCTCCGTTTCCCCAATCATTTCCTGATACTCAGCCTTGAAAAACGCGTGCTGCATCTTGATTCCGGGATAGTTCTTCTCCCTTGAATGAATCCCTAATCGCGTCATCCATGGTCCGGATGATTCTAGATCTCCCTGACTTTTGAATCTCTTTGCCATAAGTATCTCTGCTTTTGTTAGAGCAATAAGTGCACTATTAACATATACTTCATATTTCAGCCGCTCAGCCTCATCAAGTGAATCAACTATGTACTGCATGCCTTCTTCTAAATTCCCTAATGATAATTCTAATAGGCCAGACACAAAATTGTAATTAATAAGACCAACTTCATCTCCCCGTTGTAAGACTATTTTGTGAGTTTCATTAAGAAGTTGAAGGACACCATCAAGCTGACCAAGTTGAATCATAGTTCTAGCAACCGCTAGTACATAAAACCGATGTTCAGTTGAAGGCAATTTCTTCAGAACCTCAGGAGTGAAGTCTTCGCTATTCGTCCTCCATTTCAACCATTCAAGAGCCTCTTCTGGAAGGTCAATATCACAGTATAGACGAGCCAATACTACAGCTGCGGCTGTCTTCTTCCAACCAATTGGTTCAGAGATACGGTGCGCTTCAATATAGAATTCTGCAGCCAAATCATATTCTCCGATGATTGTGTGAAAGAGACCCAAGTCTGCTGCTTCTACTACAGCCCAACCCAGAGCCCCAATTGACTTGAAAATATGATAAGCCTCTTCTTTTTTCCTAATAGCAAGCCAGATGTCAGATTCCTTCAGTATACCTGCAAGATCCGCATTTGCATCCGCCATTCTTATGATATCATTATGCTCCTTAGCTATTTTGTACGCTCGTTCGAAATGGCTTATGGCACCTTGGAAGTTTCCCCCGTCTCTGAGATCCCATCCGCGCTTGATGTAGACCTCAGGCAAGAAGCACTTGAGTTCTGGGCACCTTTCCATTATCTCTTCAGCCTCCTCTAGATATTTCTCCCTCATGAGAGCTGGAGCGAATTTTCCACCTCCCATTAGAAGATGAACTCGCACCCAATCTTCAGGAGATTTTTCTAATGCTAGCTCTAGTGTGGATGGAACCTCATCCCAGTCTAATTTTATTTGAGCTCCATGAAAAGCAAGAGAGTATACCCAAGGTCTGAGCACATCATCTTCCAGAATACGATCGCGCAGTTTATCGAATATTTGAAGATTAACTGTCAGCCAAGCTTGAATGGTGGTAAAATATGAGAGGTCGTTTGTTTCCTTTTGAAACAGAACAAGGTCTACAAGTCGATTCACAAAGTCATCATACCCATCCGCTTCATTGAGAACTGTTTCAACAATTGTCCGCGTGTTCTCTGTGAGAAACGGATAGAAGTTGGTGATTGTGCCAAAAGGTTCCACGCTTGACCTTCACCTATCCCACATCTAATCGTCTACTTTAAGATAAGCTTGACGAAACTCATGATTCTTCTCGACCTGTCAGTGTATTCCCAAAGAATTGGTTACTCTCTGTGTTAGGATGCGTTAGCGTAGCTTTCTCGCTGCACATTTTCCCGTGATACAGTTTGTTCCGAGGGAGAGAATGAAGCATCTCGAAAATGACAAACTTGGTTTGGTTAATATTTAAGTTGATAGCCCTGTCTTTCCAATCATTAAGATAATAATGAGGGAGTTTATTGTC
>JAEORO010000174.1 GCA_016840855.1 Candidatus Thorarchaeota archaeon
CCGTGATAGGGATAGGTTTCATCATAGGGACTTCTGTTGCAGGTCTTGAAGTGATACTCCTATCTGCGGCAGTTCAGATTATTGCGTTCACTGCCATTGCGCTCTTTGTGTTTGATAGAACTGAGCTATAGTTAGGAGAAATCACAAGATGAATTCAACTAAGATGATGGAGAGGTTTCAGCGATTTGTTTCAGCTGACCTCTTCATCACCAATCTCAATAGGCTGCATCAGGTTTCAGAGGTTCTTCTCAAAACCAACACAGTACGTATCGTCCTGACGAGATATGAGTGCAGGGCCAAGAATCTTGATGTTGATATTGAGGTTTCTCTACCTTCCCTGCCAGAAACTTCTGATGCGGCATTACTGCAAGAATCTATAGATAGTATAATCGGCAATCTCGAATATCTGAAACGTCTCGTGTCCATCGGATTTTCCTTGCATATGCTCCAAGAGGAAGGAATCCTAATAGCTTCAGCAATCTTGAATAAGGATACAAAAGAGAATGTATTCGAAGCGCTTGAACCTCCGACAAAATATCCTCTACAAGAGTCAAATCTCTAGATATTATCCAAATCTACTGCACGCCCTTTTTTATTGGTAGTGACATTTCCATATACCTTGTTTCCGCAAACTCCTCCAAAGAGGGTCTAGGGTCTAAATGTACATAGATAGAAAAGTAACTCTAGAAGCAGTATTTGATGGTTGCGTCAAGGTTTCTTCCAAATCGAAAGATGTTAAAGAGAGTATGAATCGAATAGGACCCTCGCTGGTGACCTGACTATGAGGATTGGGATGTTTAGTAAGTTTGGTGCACCAGATGGTCTATGTACCCGTGCGAACATTGTTGTCAAAGGGCTGATTGAGAAAGGACACGAAGTCCATGTCTTCACTCAAGCTAAGGAAGTAGAGGGTGTCCCGAATGAGTATGTTCACCGGTTTCGTGCAGTACCAATGAATCCCCATTTTTCATTGGACTCCTTAAGCGCTCCTCGGATGATTGCAGAGGTATGTAAGGAACATGATATTGAAGTTTTACATGCTCAAATGAACTCAAGCACAACGGAAACTTTTCTCCCATTCTACAGAAAGTTTCTACCACCACTTGTTGCGACCTTCCATCTTGCATATTCTTCAGGTCAGTCATTCTATACAACATGGTTCACACTTAGATGGCTAGCATCTCTCTTTTCTTTGAAAAATTACGATGAAATAATACTCGTTGACCCCATGCAAAGACCACACATTCTGAATTATGGCATTCCGGAAAATAGGCTGACTGTAATCAGGAATGGCGTGAACACAGAAATGTTTAGTCCTGCTAAGAACAATCGAAATGATGGTATTCTCGATTTTGTGTATGTCGGTCGTTTGAGTCTTGACAAAGGGATTAGCACTTTGTTGGACGCATTTGCGAGATATCATGATGAGAATCCTGCATCAAGATTGACACTTATTGGCGATGGAAAGCTCAAAACGAAGATGAACAACTGTGTTCCTGATGGCTCCATTAGCTGGTTGGGTGCTCTTGAACATGAATCGATTCCCACATATCTGAAGATGATGGATGTTTTTGTAATCCCTCAAAACATAGGGGGGTTGGGGATGAGTGTCTTGGAAGCAATGAGTTGTGGACTTCCGGTAATCACAACTGGCATTGGTGAAACTACTCGATTACTAGGAAGCAACGAGGGGATCTTGGTGAGACCACATCGTGTCCCTGAGGTTGTAAATGCAATGAGGCAAATGGGTCAAGACGAGTATGGCAGATTGGAGATGGGACGGCGTTGTCGCCAGAAGGTTTTGCGCAAATACACTTGGAATAAACAAATTGATGAAATTATAAAGGTCTATGAGCGGGCAATCACCCACCATAACTAGTTCTATCTATTTGAAGAATTGCCATGAAGGTAGATAGTACAAGTTTCGTTGATGAATTTTTGGAAAGACCCAATTGTGATTAGTGTTTGTCTTTCCCTTTTCTGGAGTGTAGAATTCATGACTTTATAATCTCAAAAAACACTCTGACAGCCATGTCGACAAAATCATCATCGTCACCAAAGTATCCTGGGAAGATGATTTGATAGGTTATGAGTAGTCCTACAAGTTTCTGAATCGTTTCCTGTTTTTCTGTTAATTTATCAAGATCAACCATGGCGGATTTCGCCATGATACTTGAAAGCTGTCCCATTGCTTGTTGAAGTCCATCCGTGCTCTGATATTTCTTGACAAACTCAATGTATTCATTCGGGTTGGCGAGCATCTCACTTTGGATAGCTGAGAGGAAATATCTATCCGGCCTACGAAGTTCTATGACTTTCTTGAATATCCATCGAAGTGTGTCGTCTAAGGTCATTCCTTTCTCGAGAAGGTTCTCCTCCCCTTGCTTTTGATTGAACTCCTCCACAAAATGCTCTGTCTGACGTGACAGAATCTCTGCTAGGATGTCTACCTTCCCTTTAGGAAAATGGTAGTAGAGTGTGCCCACACTCACCTTCGCGACATATGCTACCTCGTTCACATTAAGTTCTGAATACCCCTTCTTTTCTATCAACTTTCGCGCTGTTTCGATAATTGATTGCTTTGCCCTAGATTTTCTCATCTTGATGTTGAATAATGTGCGTATAGATATAAAGAATTCGAATTCGAGTCATATTCGAATATTTTATAAGGGTTCGCGCTCAATTCATAAACGAATTCGATTCGAATTCGATTAGTGTGGTTAATTAAAATGTCTGACAACTATGGTTGGATTGATTTACATCACCATCTCATACCAAGCTTCTATGTGAAGGCTCTAGAAAATAAGGGAATCACAGATCTTTCAGGAGTACCAATTCCCATATACAATCCTGAAGAATGCCTAAAAGACATGGACAAGGTGGGAATAGACAAGGCAATACTCTCGATACCTGCCTCTGGCTTGCATATCAAACATAACGAGTTCTTTGGAAACTTGGCTAGAGAAACAAATACCTATCTCGCAGAGATAGTACGAGAACATCCCACACGTTTTGGTGCCCTTGCATCCGTACCTCTACCCGACATAGATGGATCTTTTACAGAATTAGAGTACGCAATGGATGAGCTTCGCCTCGATGGTGTAGTTCTCTTATCTAACTCTGATGGGCTCTATTTGGGAGATGCAGAGCTTGAGGATTTCTTTGCAGAACTGAATCGACGTAGGGCTGTTGTCTTTGTTCATCCTGATGACCCACCATTTGCTGATATGAGAAAACCCGATGTCCCAGTTGTTCATATTGAATGGCCCTTTGACACCACCCGAGCTGTTGCAAATATGGTGTACAATGGAGTACTTGATAGGAACCCAAACATCAGATTCATACTCCCACATGGTGGTGGAGCAGTTCCGTATCTGGCATGGAGAATCAGTATCTTAGAATACCGGCAGCGCGATAAGGTGAAGAAGATGCGGTCTCTCTACGACCTAATACTCAGAAAACAAGGTCCAGCAGCAGGATTGCGGCTTTTGAAGAATATGTACTATGACACAACTGCTGTGACTACTCCTAGTTCGCTGCGAACTCTCATGGAGTTACTAGATCTTACTCATATTGTACTTGGAACAGACCTTGGTGCAGCTCCGAGACTGATGGCATCCCTTGTCTTGAGTGATTTGAAATCTTTTGATGGCTTTAGTGAAGATGATCTAAGAACTATTGCAAGAACCGGTGCTTTAGATCTATTTCCAAGACTATCCTCTGTGTAGAGGTCTGTGATGAAATCCGACTCATTTCAAGCGAACAGGCTTATCTCAGAGAATTGTGAACCGCACTCTTATGGTATATCAAAAGGCTACTATCATATTTCATCATTCCGTAAGGGGCGATTCATGGATTTCCGTCTGATTATGCCTTTCCCAAGGTGTCGAAGGAACAAATGGAGGATATATCCTGATTATTAGATACCCTATCAGAAGTAGAAATGGCAATGGGAGATAGATTTCGTTGAATAATGGGGTCAATATAGAGCTAATGTAGTTAGGTATGTTTAGCATGACTAAAAACAGCTCACTTACAATTCCACAAGATATCGCAGCTCTTCTCGAAGTCTTACCATTGTACAGTCTGTAGAGTTGAAATACAAAGAGAAACCTAAGAACAATCAATGGCAAGAGTCCTATTCCTGAAGCTAGATTCACTGTAGGTGGTACCATTGAGCCCCCGTCAATTGGGATTGGTGAACCTATAAAGACTGTCCAAACCACGCCAATTACACTAGCCGCAAATTCACCTAGCGGATGCGAGATTACATTCATTCCTACAGGACTAACTATAGCCACAATTGCTGATAACAATACCAACTGTATTGACCTTGTGCGATACTTGGAATTATCATATTCAGACATGAGTCGTATCACCACAAATAATGAAGTAATTCAATCAGCTGCTCTAACGAATATAACTTCCATTTTCCAAGTAATGCTGTTTCAATCAGGTTAAACTAGAGTTATGGTTTCTCTATGAGTTGATTACAGCATATGCACGAACAGGAAATGCTGCTGCTCCTGTGTATTTGACTGGTGCTGCGTGGAGCACGAACTTTTCTCTTGGCAGTTGTTCTAAATTTGTAAGATTTTCAACTATCAGAACCTCATTCTTCAATAGTTTATGGTGAACAGGACGTCTAGGGTTATTCTTGTCATCTACCACAAGAAAATCTACACCAACCAGTTTCGTTCCTCTCTCTATGAGAGCAGTCGCTAGGTCTTCAGTCAAGTGTGGTCCTTCTTTGTACTTTGCGCTTTTCCAATATCTACTCCAACCGGTATGAAACAGGGCTGCTTTTCCCTCTATATCCTGGTCTGCAATCGCACTTGGTCCGATTGGTTCCTCCGATGTAGCAGTTGTGCAATCAATTACTACACCCTCTAGAACTAGCTGAGTCAGATCAAGAGATTCGATTGATTTTGCTCCTGGATGAAAGTGAAAAGGACTATCAAGATAGGTTCCAATACTGGTCACAAACCTGACTTCGCTTATCTCGCATGTACAACCCTCGTAAATGCCACTCCGACTTGATTCTTCATGACTCAACCATGAAGAACAGACTGGTTTTGGAGCTCTCTCACTGAAGAGTGAGATGTCTTTTTCAATCGAATGGCTTAGATCAATCAACTTCAAGATTCGCATCTCCATTACTCGGCTACAAAATGATTAACTCCTTTGCTATGTTTGTCAATCGCTGAAGATTATCTAGGAATACAGGTATCTGTGTCTTCGCAGATTGCTGAATGAATCAGTTCCATACTTCCTATTTTCTGCGGGGGCTATTTCTAACCTCTTCAAGACTTTCAAGAGGCCATCCTGTTGGAGTTTCATAGTCTTTTAGAAATCTAAAATCGCATCTAGCATGACCCATTGCAAGGGTTTGAGTTCTTCTAAAACCTATACCGAGTGCTCTCATTCTTACAAAGTCACAAAGACAACCATAAGGTGCAATCTCCTCACATCCGTATTCACGTGCCAATTTCAAGAACCCGCAATCTATGAAATTAAAGCCAAATTCAAAGTCCTTTCCATTCCCCTCTACGAATTCACCAACCCAGTTCTTTGTAAATTCACGGTTTTGACTCTCTTCCATAGCTTTCCTCCATCGATCTCTGTAAGAGTTACTGAATACCAAACGTCGTGCAAACCACTTCTTGAATCGTGAGATTGTTTGCATTTGAGCCTCTGCAATTTCATATATCAGCTCGCCAATCTGCTCTTTCTCTAAGCCTATATTCTTGCAAGCATGATAGAACGCAATGGTTTGGCCTGCCTGAATCATTAGAGGTGTAAATGGACTCTTCTCGCCGCCAACATAGGGAAGTTGAGGAATTAATCTCGCATATTCATCTCTCGACTGAAGTGCCAATTGCTCAATTGTTTCATCGTCAAAAAATTTGACGTTCACTTTTCTAGCAATTCTCAATAGACTATCAAAGTCATCGAGTAAAGCCTTGTTATCATAAACTTGATTTTGACCTGTGCGCGCTTCCATCTCTACTCCCGTCCAGTTCGCAATTCTCTGCTCTTTTAGGAATGATGTTCAAAGCAAACTTATTGAAAAACTCAAAATCAGAATCATTTAATATCAAAAATCCAAGGGGCAACTCATGCCGATTGTTGACGTTAAAGTATGGAAAGGCATTTCAAAAGATGCTGTAGAACATATTATCTCAGGGATTACCAAGGTTTTTGTCGAGCTTGGAATTCCAGAACGAGCTGTTGAGGTCATTGTTCATGAGATTCCCAAGACTCATTGGGGGATTGGCGGAAGCCCGACCTCAAAAATGATGCCCGATGAAACGCCTCCTTAGACTATTATTGAATGCACTTTTTCAACTTGATGAAAGAATATGGCAAAAAGTCGAAATGGGATCCGATTGTGGGGATGCATTTCTGAGTCATAAATCTAACCTGTTAGGATGATTTCTCCTAATTCATCCTTGACATCAACTGCATCAACATCTCTTCATTAGATACTCTATGAGTTTCATTCAGCTTTCTTGTCCTTCTCCATTGATATGCGTGATTTATCCCGAATATAATGAAACCAATAATAAACAAGGCTGGAACAGGCAATACAATCCAACTTCCCGGATGCGACCCTGTATAATTCGACCAAACACAAGTAATCGTAACTGTCAGAACATGTACAAAACCAGCGGCAAGCACCTGTGTGGTTCCTTTTCGATTAATTTGATACCTACAAACAAACCATGCGAATACTATAGCCGGTAGTATCTGGAATATCATGGCAAGACTAGTATACATTGATGATATAGTGAATCTAAACCAAGAATTTTGCCCCCAAAGATTGCCATCCACATTACTATACATGGTCCAGGCAGCTGAGTAAAGAGAAAATCCCTCAAAGAAATTTTGGTTTAAATCGGTGCTCCTCCAATTGATGATCTCTTGCGTCATTGGGAATAGGAGAACTGACACAGAGAGCACCACTCCTGCGACTTTCTTTCCAAGCGTAGACTCCTGAGATTTGGTATAGACTAATACTCGCCACAATAGAGGGAGGAGCACCATGCCTGTGAATACAAGGCCAGAGAAAGGTACTAGATCAATGAAATCGGGTACAATAGCGATTACGACATCAAAGAACCAAGGTAGAACGGCCCACATCGGAAGATAGAGCAACAGTATCAGTGTAAGGATCACCATCAGTATTCCAGTTGAACCCAGTAATTCGGGGACCTTCATATCTCGCATTTTATAGAGCCAAAGGAAACAAGGAATACAGATTAGTAGTGAGGGTAACAAGTAACTAGGATGCGGGAGGTATTGAAAGGATAATGTGCCCGCAGAAGAATCGTACCTGGCCTCAAAAAGGATTGCGCTGAAATCGAATCGATTGTTTAGACCACTGATGCTGTAAGGAATAAAGAATAAAACAATGGTCCACGCAACTAGAAAGAGCGCCCTCTTTACGTCTGATACCCACACACTCATGTGCATCACCAATATGCAATTCTACTTAAGGAGTGAATAAGTTCTGTAATGCAAAACATGCAGTCAATTAATGACTGTATAAACTCTGATAATGGTGGGATCTCCTTATGGAGGAACTGGAAAAAGTACAACAAGCTCAGAGTATTGTTGAGCGTTATGATGAATACGTCTTCAGAAAGACTTGGGGAAGAGTGCTAATTGCCATTGGTTTGGTGTTACCACTTAGTGCCTTAGTATCCTCGAGTTCTGTTTCAATCGCAATGGAAAGTTTGTTTGCTTCAATAGTCATCTCGTTTTGGGCTAATATTATAACTCTAGTCTTATGTTTGGGCTTTGTCACATTTGCTCTCTTCGTGTCTTGGAATATTATAAAGCAAAACCCTCGACGAGGATACATTGACTCTAAGCACAAACTTGCGATTTGTATAGTATGGTTTGCAACATTTGTGCTTGCTTTTCTGTTTCCTGAGCCATTACGCCTTGTTTCTATTCTTTGGGCTGCTAGTATATCAACTCTCTTCACTCTTGCGAATCTCAAAGCAGTTGGATTGGATAGAAGAGACAGTATCCTGCTTTATCTGGTTTCCGTGCTTTTTCTAGCTTCGATTCCTATTTTTCTCTTCTCTGGTATTCCATTCTCAGAATACATTGTTATAGCTGCTCTTTCTATGAGCTTTATTCTTGCAGGAATTGCATCAAACCGGTCAGCTTCTTGGATCTTGCAGTATGCTACATAGTCTTCTATCGAATGGTGGTAACTGTGAGTGACTCTTTATACACGAGTAAAGAAGAGAAAGTCTTTCAGTCACAACCTCGTTTTTCTATCATGTACCTTCTCTTCCTGAAACAGAGAGTCGGATTCATTGATTTGGCGAAGCTTCTAGGTCTTACACCTGGAAATCTGGATCACCACATCCGAAAGCTAGAGGAGACCGGGCTTGTTAGGAGTCGTCGAATAATGTCATGGAAACCTCTTGTGGTTATTGAGATTACACATTTGGGCAAGGAAACCTTTCGAGGATATGTCTTCAAGTTGAAGGAACTCCTCAGAGATATTCCAGAGAGGTTACTCCATGAGTAGACAGAATTTAATGAGCGATAGGCTTCTCTCGATTTTCTTCATTGTTTCGTTGCACAGCTGGTTGAATTCACAAATTGGCTCTTTTAGTTGATTTTTACTTCTGTTGCGATTGGGAACCTAGAATCATCTGACTCTTCAAATGCCACAGTCACATCTGATCCCATTTTCAGATTCTGAAACTCAGTAGCATCATTGATTTTGAGTTCAATCTTCTCATTTTCCGAAGTTCTAATTGTTATGATACCATATGTTTCTCCAGTTGCTGGAATCTTGCCAATCTGTGTAAATATGATTTTCCCAGTTTTGGACTCAGTCACATCTTCTCACCTCTGGAAGTTTCTTTGGTACGTGCCATCCATGATAGGTTCTCTAGTTCTCCAAACTGTTCAACAAAGATACGATAATAGAACAATTCTTCCTTTGTTTTCATTGTCCAGCCATTAGGCAATTTCTTCTCATTCTTGAACATTCTATCTGAGATGCTGGTCTCAATAAGATTAACAATTTCTTTTCCTACTATCGCTTGTATATTGCGCGACTTTGTTTGCATCAAAACTTCATCAGGTAAGAAATCTCTCATTGCTTCTCGGAGTATCCACTTACTCTTTCCTTTATACACTTTATATCTCGCTGGTATTCTCAATGCAAGCTTTACAACATTTGGCGTGAGAAACACCAGAAGCGGAGTCAACCCATATGCAGCCATACACCTGTCTATTCGCTGTAGGGTTGTATTGTGAAGTTTACCAGTCAAATTAACTATCTCATTTGCTATTGCCTCATGGTTCATCGACTCGATGTACCTGTATCCACCAAAAAGCTCGTTTGCGCCATCACTAAGAAGTAAATTATCTACCTCTTTCGCAGCTTCTCGAGCTACAAGGAAGTTCACTAAACTTGCACGAACAAGTGGTACATCAAACGACTCGAGATGGTAAATAACCTCTGGAATCACCTCAGCAAGCTCATCTTGTGAAATAAGCAATTCACTATGATTGGATTTGATTAGTTTAGCAACTCGTTGTGTCACATCTAGATCAGACTCTTTGAATCCGATTGAGAAAGTACGTAAATCCTCTGCATATTTTCCAGCAATTGAAGAGATGATACTAGAATTTAGATCACCAGTGAGCCAAGCACCTACTGAACTCTTATCTCTAATATTCGATTCAACTGAATCAACAATTGCATCTCGTAGTTCCATCGCTATCTCTTCGACTCCCCAATCAACTGGTTGTTTCAGCTCAATAGTCCCATAGTTTCTGATTCTCTCTCCATCAAAATATGATGCGGGACTAAGTTCATTAATCTCATTTGTGATTGGAAGAAGAGCTTTGACTTCAGATGCGAAACATAGGCTTCCATCTGCGGTCTTTCCATAATATAATGGCACAACACCGATTTCATCTCTCAGAAATGTCAGGTTTCCATTTTTCATCTCTACCCTTACAAAATGCCCTTTAGCAGATGTATCGCTAACATAACCACTCTCTCGCATCTTGTGAACTAGTTCCTCTTCTGATTTAGACCAAACAACTCCTAGAGTAGCAGTTTCCCTCTCATAAACCTCCATTCTATCAGAGTCAAGATATTGGAGACGTCTTAGCATGTTTTCTACTCCCTTTGACGCTCTTGGTTTTCCTACTCCAGCGATTCTAGTCAAAATATCGTTCTCCGCGAAGGACTCATGTATCGTTATGAAGTCCCTTTATTCCAACAATACTTTACAATGACTGTTGGGTTTTCAACTACTATTTCTGAGGTAATCATATTAGTTTTTGGGAACCATACTCTCTTTTGAAAGAAAAAGAGTGATATCATTGCTCTAATAATTTTTTAAGGGTATATTAGAGGGTTTATAAAAATATCCAATCTGGGAATATTCAAGATTACATATTGATACCACGGAAGTTTATTCACTTGATTAATGATGAATCAATTGCGAAAACTGAAACAAATTCTAAGGACATCTGCTTTAAGTGTGAGGCCTATTGTTGCAAGTTTGGAGGGGTTATTGCAACAAAAAATGAAGTTGACGCCATTATTGCACGGGGTTATACTAATCACTTTTTCCTACTTTCTGATGATGTCTATGGCATCGATTGGGGTGATGATGGAACATGTGTTTATCTCGAGGATGATGTGTGTGTAATCTATCCGGTACGCCCCCTAGGATGCAGGATGTTTCCTGTTGTGCAAACTAGAAGCAATGAAATTATACTGATTGAATGCCCAGTTAGTTCTCATCTCTCTGAAGAAGAACTGATCAAACGAAAAAGAATATTGAAACAACGTCCTATGTATATTGTCAGAGGGGCTGAAAACCTTCGTGAGGAACACATCAAAGAGCTTCAGATTCGAGCTAGCAAATATGGCCATCAGAAATTGTCATGAAAAAATCGCAATTTCCGTAAAGTCTTTTTAATTGATTAAGAAATCTTTTCAAAAGCGATGGTAGGGGAAAAGACTCTACAATGAATGCCTGTATCCAGATAATAAGATAGTTAGAATTTGACTAGCAGTAAATCCTTCTCGATTTTCTTCACTCTCTCGTTGAACCGCTGGTTAAACTCGGACAACAGATCAATGTAACTAGCGAACCATGCAGAGATGACCGTGACCACCTCTTTCAGCTTCACCCCATCAGCACTTTCTTTGATGTCCTTTGGGAGTGTCTGCCATGCTGCAAGAATGTGATCTATCACCTCCAATTTGCTTTTAATGAATTTCTCCGCAGCTTCCATTCCCGACCTAAAACCATCAAGAAATGGAATCGTTTCTCCTCCATATAGTTGAGTCCTAGAACCAGGCATGGACTCTCTTGTTATCATCTGGCGTTGTTCTAAATTGGCAAGATAACGTGATATTTGACTCCTTGAGTATCCTGTAGTCTTAGCTATCTGTTCCTGAGTTAGTGGTTCTGGAGAGAGAACTATCATTGCATAAATCCTGGCAATCATAGGGTCGTTGCCGCGGAACTTCACTATTTCCTCAAGAATTCCGATGAAGGATGCCCTGATTTGATTCAATTTATCATCAGTCAAGTTTTAACCACTCTCGAGAATTCTCATATTTTGCATAATTTGCATAGTAATGAAAATTTATAAATATTCGGATTTGTATTATTATTATGCACGCATTCGAAGAGAAACGATTCAATACTGGTGAAATTGAAATCAACTATGTTGTGGGATCGAACAACGGTCCTCCTCTTGTTCTTATTCCTGGTCAAGGGGCTACTTGGGAAAATTATGAAAAGGTCATACCCATACTCTCTGAGAAGTACCATGTCTATGCTGTAGACGTCCGAGGACATGGAAAGTCTGATTGGACTTCAGGTGATTACTCGTTCTCATCGATTGGCAGAGATATGACAGCATTTCTAAAGTCTGTAGTTCAAGAACCAGCGGTCATCTCCGGTAACTCCTCTGGCGGACTTATCGCACTCTGGCTGGCTGCGAATGTACCGAGTCTTGTCAAAGGAATCATTATGGAGGATGCGCCATTATTCTCAGCAGATTGGCCTAGGATTAAAGAAGACAGCCATGTTTACATGGTGTTACAAGTCACTGTAGAAATGAGCAAAGTACTATATGAGTCTAGAAGCATCTCAAGACTAGCACGAACATTCATGAAAGTCAAGCGACCTTTGCCAAATGGGAAGGTAAGTTCTGTTCCTAGGTCTGCTGCGTACTTCATCTCCTTTCTTATTCGTCTGTCCCAGAAGTTTCGTTCAGGCAAACCCTCCTTACCCGGCAAGCTTGGTATAATTGTTGATGTATTGGTCAATTTCGATGCAGACTTCTCACAGGCTTGGGTTGATGGTCGTATATACGAGGGTCTAGATCACGCTGCGGCATTGAAACAGGCTACATGTCCAATGTTGCTTCTGCATGCAAACTGGGTACGACATCCTGACTATGGTCTCTCTGGTGCTATGGACGATGATGATGCCGCAAAAGCAAGGGAGCTAGCACCCGGTTTGATATACAAACGGATTGATTCTGAACATGTTATTCACAATCACAAGACTGACCAGTTTATCGCTGCAGTTGATGAGTTCATGGCAGATTTGGATTGAAGCAGTCCGTTCCACCAATTCTCAATCAAATCATGTGTTAAACGTAGTGAACTCTAAAGTCAATGCTTACCTAACGAAAAGCCTTGTTAGATTATGGATGAATTCTTCTAGAAAATTAAATGCTGCTTTATTAGCTATATTAATCTGAAGTGCAAATAGCTTCAAAGTATGAAAGAAAGAAGGAACTTCCTACGTTTTTTTAATGCTGAAGAATACGAGAAAGTGGTCCCAGAATCTGATGAACGGAAGAAAATCCCTCCTCCGCTTTTTCAGCAACCATATCCTAAAGACGCTCCTCTTATCGATTTAATCTCTCCTGATGATTTTTCAATTGGTCAAACACCCTTTCTCGATATTGTAAACAAAAGAAAAAGCAGAAGAAAATATACGAGAGACCCTCTCACTTTGGAGGAATTGTCTTTTCTGCTCTGGAGTACGCAAGGAGTAAAACAAGTTCTAAAATCAGGGCTTGGGGTTAAACGTACTGTTCCTTCTGCTGGTGCCAAAAGTCCTCTTGAAACATATCTAGTTGTCAACAATGTCGAAGGCCTTGAACCTGGCCTCTATCGGTATATCTCCTTTAGCCATCAATTATTGTTCATCAAACACATCGATGATGCTGAAGAAAAGATGGGTGAACTAGCATTCAACCAAAAGTTCGTGGGGACTGCACCTGTTATTTTCTGCTGGACTGCAGTTCCTTATCGAACTGAGTGGAGGTATACCATTCTTTCTCACAAATTCATCGCTATTGACTTAGGGACTGCATGTCAGAATCTCTACTTGTCTTGCGAAGCAATCAATCTAGGAACAGTAGCTATAGGCTACTATGAGCAAAACAGATTGGATGAATTACTTGGCTTAGATCCGGATGAGGAATTTGTTGTATTAGTAGCACC
>JAEORO010000031.1 GCA_016840855.1 Candidatus Thorarchaeota archaeon
AATTGCTGCATTTCTGGAGATTTTCAATGAGTCTGGGTCATTAATTTGTGTCATTCGAATGGAAAATACTAGCTGAATTATGCATGTGGCTACAATTGTCCCCATTATTATCGCAGCAATCCAAGTAATCTCAACAATAATTTGGGATACACCGAGAAAACCGATGAAGCTCACAATGGTCGTGACAAGCAGGCTGATTTCTCCTATGTAGAACAGATTCAACTTGTGATAGCCCGCTTCAGGTTCAATCACTTTAGCATAATCAAGTGTTGTCCATACTGAAAGAATGATTCCAACGAAAACCAATATTAATCCTGGAACTGCGGCAATGACTGTGAAGAAGGGGTCAAGAGACCATATCGCTTCTCCTGGATCACCGTGATAGACATTTGTGATGAGATAGTCAAACCTAAGTCCAGTTAGGACTATCCAGAGAAAGCCCCCACCAAAAATGCCGAGAGAAACCAATGCTGGCCCTAATGGGATTCGTCCCAATTCTAACACCACGCATATGTTATACACCCTTTAGCTTAATCAAATCTCGCTCTCCGCACCAATTTCATCTATTTTCCGGAAATCATGATTTTGATTAGCTTCCAGCAAGTTCTGCCTCACAGTCTTGTTGCTGAAACCACAGAATACCTCGTCTATAGTTGATGATAGTGAATAAAATAAGAAAAACAACAAAAGCTGCTATGAAGAGTGGCCAATTAAAGGAGTCAAACTGCATCAATACTCACGGTTCAGTATACCGAAGATTAATCGATAAATCTTCGCAAATCTCGCCCTCCGCACCAGCTCTTACTCGTAAGAAAATCCTCAAATCTATTTGTTAACTTATTCTCAGCAGGGGGATTGATTCATGCAAGAGTCTCCTATTTCCTATTCCTACGATAAACAAAGACTCATTGGAATAATCATCCCACTACTTTTACTAGGTTTTGTTGCATTCGCCTCACCAATTGCTGTCCTCGTAACCACTGAAGAACCACCTCCTTTTCCACCCCCGGGTTGGGAGTCAAGTGTCACGATTTATCTTTGGGCTGCAAGATTTACTTCCGCATTTATACAAACAGAGTATGGTTTAGAAGGCGGGATCACAAATTTTCATACAATCCCATTTGTAATCATGACGATGCTGTATTTCATTATCCACATTGCTGTGGGGTTGAGAATAGTCCCAGCTAGATACGGTGCAGGAGTTGCTGTCATAGTCCTTATAATTTGGGTAACCATCTGTCATTTAATCTATGGCACTCTACAAGAGTGGTCACTAATCCAAATTCCAATACTACCAATAGTAGGAGTTACTATTCTGCTGGTTGTATATGGGAACCAAGTGTTTCGGCTCTCACCCACCACGCCAGCTTCTTCCTTCTATCTATCAGCATCGTAGTTTCTGCATCAGCCAATTCTCACCCTCCTTACCACTCTTTCTAGCAATTTCATCATTTCGAGAATATCTGAAGTCAATCCTTAAGTGAAACAACCAAGATATGAAATTTACAAACAAGATTGTAAAAGGACCCACCCCAGGTGCGACGAGGCAAATTCGCATCCCTAATACAGGTGGGTCCGAGGGAGGGAGTTGTCTTCTGAAGTCTGATGGGACTCGACAAAGCATTGTGATCCAAGACGTGCATTGTTTTTACTGCGAGTCCCTGGTGGAAGGCGTGAATCTTGGATTCATTCATTAATGCGAAGGAGCTAATATAAAATCGTCATGAAAACAATTGCTGCTTTTTCAACCAGCACATGCAAAATTATGGTACATTTAACACAAATTTGGAACTACGGCAATGTATAAAGGTCAAGATGGTAGGGAGCATCTTAGACCCCTTGGGAGTGATTGAGAACGTCATCTCGAAGAATTGGAATAGTCGGAACAGGCAACATGGGTCGAATACATGCACGTATTCTTAGCGACTTAGGCGCTCTTGTGGGTGTAGCTGATACTGACCATGCTACTGCGCAACAGGTAGCAAAAGAGCACAACACAATTCCATTCAACGACTTTGAATCAATGATTGATGAAACAAAACCAGACGGTGTTGTAATTGCCACACCAACATCAACTCATGCAAATATAGCCCGAACAATAGCCACAAAATATGAGGATATCAAGGGAATACTCATCGAAAAACCTCTAGCCAGCACATTAGAAGATGGAAAAAAGGTTGCAGAGATAGTGAAGAAACGAGGAATCGTCACTTTAGTTTCGCACTCAGAGATCTACAATCCAATTGTTGGGAGAGCACTATCACTCATAAAAACTGATGCAATTGGGAGTCCTCAGACTGTTATTTACGATAGACGAGGATTTGTACAACCAGAGAGAATCCCATCGCTTGGTGATGTCTTTGAAGATCTAGGCGTACACGACTTTGACATCATGGCAAGGATTAGTAACGGACCTGCAAAACTCTATGCTCAGAGTGACACTGTTGGTGGAATTCATAATAGTGGAGAGATTATGGTGAAGTTTGTTTCCGGAACAAAGCACATCTTTCACCTCTCTAGACAGTATGCTGGACGCCGGCGATACATGGACGTTTCAGGCTCAAAAGGGGCATTGGTTCTTGATTTGTTCGGTCAGATAATCAAGGTACAGCATTTGGATCAAGCACCTGTTGCTAAAGGTGACACAATACAGCTTCCTGAGAGAGGAGCAACAATCAAAGTCTATGGTGAACCAGTAAGAGAAGTACTCAATGACTTTTTACGATGTATAAAGACAGGTGAAACTCCAAGGGTTAGCATAGATGATGCTCTATGCGCATTAGAGATTGTGGAAGCTTCAAGAAAGAGCGCAGAATCAGGAGATGTAGTAGATATCGAGATAAAACCTAGGAGATAACTTTTCCATTCAGATGGGTTCGTTTTGATGATGTAATCTCAACATCAACGATTGTTCCTAGTTTCAAATCCTCGTTAACAACAACTATCTTGTAAGACTCATTTCGTCCCAGCATTCCACCTTTTGAACCCTTCTCGGTAATCATGATTGGACCAGACCATCCAACCCATGCTTCATTGGATTCTGTGATAATCTCATTTGCGATCTTTGTCAAAATCCTACTGCGGTTCTTCTTCACTGAAGTATCTACCTTTTCATTTGATTGTGAGGCAAGAGTATTAGGCCTATCGCCATACTTTGAGATATTGATGACCGATGGTCTTACACTTTGAATTAATTCAAGGGTTTCTTTGAAATCGGTTTCATTTTCACCCGGAAATCCAACTATGATGTCAGTAGCGATTGTTGGATTCTTGAATCGTTTCCTGACCCTCTCAACAATGTTCACCCAATCACTGGCAATGTACCTGCGTTTCATTGTTTTCAGAATCTTATCACTACCAGACTGGAGGGGGATATGAAAGAACTTAAAGAAATGCTCATTTTTCATCGACTCTAGAAGGTCGTTGATTGAGCTCATCACAATGTTTGGATTAAACATACCAAGTCGATACTTGTGATTTCCTTCAATAGTAGCTATTGACTGCATAAGCCCAGTAAGTGTTTCACCAGTGTCATTTCCAAACACTGCAGCATCTTGAGATGTTAATCGAATCTCACGGTATCCAAGATGGACACATCGCTCGATTATTCGATGGATGCTTGAAATAGAATAGCTTCGTACCTTTCCGCGGGCGAATTTCACAGCACAGTATGCGCAACTCCCAAGGCAGCCTTCACAGATTGGGATGGTGCAAATTACACTATCAGGTGGTCCTACCAACCATTTTAGTTTGTAAGAATTATCAGATTCTATTTGCCGAATTCCTCTCGCACCATGGAGAATACGCTGAACAATAGATGCCAGTGTGTCAATTGATTGAGGACCAAGTAATGCAGCATATTCTGGAATTGCCTTCTCGATTCGATCAGGAGAGATTTTTGGCAGACATCCGGTAACAATGATTGGAGTACTGCCCTGTCCCAGTTGTTCAAGTCTATGAATGATTTTGTCCTCTGTTGGTTCCTTAACACCGCACGTGTTCAGTAAAATCAGCTCGGCTTCACGGATGTCCTTTACACGTTGTCCTTCAATAGCTTCAAGGCGTCCTATAATGATGTCAGAATCAGCCGCGTTTAGCGAACACCCATACGTTTCAAGATAGTATTTGAGGACCATACACTCAACACCTAGCCGCCTTGAACATGAGGAAGGATGGCAATTTCATCCCCATCTTGAATGACTATATCAATTCCTCCCAGGGTTTCAACATCTTTCTTGTTAAGCATCACAATCAGATTTCCACTGATATTATCATTGTGCATTATAAGTTTCCTGAGTTCTTCTCCTCCAATCTCAACAACTCTATTGACAACTTGTCGGACTGTTGTATTGTCAGGAACCTCAATGTCTATGATTTTTTCTTTCAGATGCCTTCGCACTGGTCCGAACGACTTGAACTTGACTTTCAAATGGTTAACCATTGCAGTTGAAAGCAAGAGGACTATTCAGCCTTTTGATAATACGAAATGACCTCATCCACAAGAGCATCAACGACCGTAATGATCTCCTCAATCTCGCTTCGACTGGCATTATCATAGTGAATACCAACAGTGACAAAAGTGGGAACTTCTAGAGCTTTGCAGATTTTCTCTGCAGATGTGTTGGCCACAACATAGTCCTTGTGTCCAGGTAGAGTGAGAGTACTCACACTTATGGTTGTAGCATCTCGGTAGTGGCTCTTTGTTGGATATGCTGTGGCAACACCACCGATATGGTGTTCATCACCGCCATATATGGCAATTAGAAGGTCTCTCCCAATCTCTTTTGCTTCAAGACGGATATTGTGCCGGCCAGCTTTTCTTTCGAATATCATTGTTGTTTTGGTAGCTGAACTTACCTCTAATATTTTCGGTGCGCCATTTGCCTATTCGTTGCTTTCCTCTTTCTGGTGCTGTTGGAACATCCTATATGAGAGTGTCATGGTCTTCGGATGTGCAGATCTATACTCATCCAGAAGACCAACAGATGTGCTGTATGGTGCATTCTTCACTTTTTCAGGATCTTCATGAGCTTCTTTCGAGATTGCCTCAAGTGTGAAGATGAAGAAATCAAGATCTTGACGAGACTCTGTTTCCGTTGGTTCAATCATCAAGGCCTCAGGGACTATGAGAGGGAAATATACAGTGGGAGCATGTACACCAAAGTCAAGCAGACGTTTAGCCACATTCATGGCAGTGACTTCAGTCTTTTTCTTCAGCTCTTCAGCTGAGATGACACATTCATGCATCCGAGGAGCATCTTGTGAGTATGGAAGAGTAAATCCGGGTATATTTCGCACATGATGTGCAACATAGTTAGCATTCAGTACTGCCACCTCAGATGCTCTTTCGAGACCTTCAGCACCTAGGGCATAGATATACGAATAGGCTCGAATTAATACGCCAAAGTTTCCATAGAAGCTTTTGACTTTTCCAATTGACCGTGGATAGTCATAGTCCAAGTCAAAACTACCATCTTCCTTCTTCACAACACGTGGGACTGGGAGAAAGTCAATCAACTTCTCAGTGACACCGACTGGACCAGCTCCTGGTCCTCCTCCACCGTGTGGTGTTGAGAACGACTTGTGAAGGTTCAGGTGAACAACATCAAAGCCCATATCACCTGGTCTGACCTTGCCCATTATCGCATTGAAATTGGCACCATCGTAGTATACCAGTCCACCAGCATCATGCACAATATCAGTGATCTCTTCGATATCTTTCTCAAAGACTCCTATTGTGTTAGGGTTGGTGAGCATAAGACCAGCTGTCTTTGGACCAATAACCTCTTTCAAAGCATCTAAGTCTACTAACCCTTCCTTACTTGAGGGGATTACGACTACTTTGTATCCAGCCATCGCAGCTGATGCTGGATTTGTGCCATGTGCAGCATCTGGAATAAGCATCTCAGTTCGCTGCTCACAGTTTTCTGTGAAGCAACGATGAAACTCACGTATCATCATGACTCCAGTCCATTCACCCTGAGCGCCTGCAGCAGGCTGAAGGGTGACAGCATCCATTCCAGTTATCTCACCAAGCCATCGTTCCAACTCCCACATCATTTCAAGAGCTCCTTGAGTCATAGAAGAGTCTTGAAGCGGATGCAACCACGCAAAACCAGCTGTACTAGCAGCCCAATTGTTTTCAGCGGGATTATATTTCATCGTGCAGCTGCCCAATGGATAAGTGCCAAGGTTCACTGCGAAGTTCATCTGTGAGAGTCGAGTATAATGACGAGCAATCCCAGGCTCTGAAACCTCAGGTATTCTTGGTGATTCCTTTCGAACCATCTTATTTGGCATAACATCCTCAATGCTACCAACCACCTTTTTCACATCAGGCTCAGGGGTTGGGAAAACATGTCCCACAATTCCAGGCATTGATCTTTCAAAGATTAGAGGTTCAATCCACTTTGCTTGGCGTACCTTGGTGTCATCAGGTCTGTCTTGCTTCATTGTGCAACACCTCCCTCTGACACAATATTTTCCACAGCTTGTATTAGTTCGTCGATGTTTTCTTTGCTATGAATCTCTGTCACGCAAAACAACATTGATTCTCCCAATGTGGGGAACTCTTCAGTGAGTATTTTACCGCCGTGGATACCCCTCTCAAGAAGGCCTTCATGTACATCTTTGGCTGTGACCCCATTTTCAAATCGGACTACAAATTCTTTCCAGATAGATTCTCCAATAGCAGGTGCTTTTACTCCATGAATTCTGTCAAGCATTCTAGCAGTGTAGTTAGCGTTGAAGGTGATGGTCTCGCTGACTTGTTTCAAACCAGTTGGACCAAGAAGTGATATGTAGATTGTCGCAGTAACAGCAGCAAGTGCCTGATTGGAACAGATGTTGCTTGTAGCTTTCTCCCGACGAATATGTTGCTCTCTGGGACTTAATGTTAATACGAATCCATCTTCATAGGGTTCTTTTTCTGTTCGTGTCATTCCGACCAATCTACCAGGCATCTGGTAAATGAGTTTACGATCATTTGTACATCCAAAAATACCAAGTAGAGGACCACCAAATGTCATAGGAGAACCTAGGTGTTGACCTTCCGCGACAACTATGTCTGCACCATAATTACCGGGCGGTCGAATGAGTCCTAAAGACAAGACATCGACTCCAACCACCAGCAACGCTTCCTTATCATGAACGATCCTACTTATTTCATCAACCTGAGTTTCGATGAATCCTAGATAACTCGGATTTTCGATATATACTCCTGCAACTTGATTGTCAATTTTTGACTCAAGGTCAGCGAGTGACATTAGACCAGTGTGTTTGTCATAGTCTATTTTCTCAAGTTCAATATCAACTGGTTCGGTATATGTCTGAATGACCTTGTAGTGTTCAGGATTGATGGTACCTGGGACAAGGAATCTCGAGCGCTGCTTCTTGACACGTGCAGACATTCTCGCAGCTTCAGCGACTGCAGTTGCCATATCGTACATTGATGAGTTCACAACATCTATGTCTAGAATCTCAGCAAGTAGGCTCTGATATTCAAACAGTGTCTGAAGCATGCCTTGGCTTATCTCAGCCTGATAACTTGTGTAAGATGTAAGAAATTCCGATCTTGTAGCCAGCGCAGGAACAATGGCAGGGATGTAATGTAACCCTATACCAGCACCAAGAAAGACACGTCCAGTGTCTGCAGGTTTGTTCTTAGCCGCTAGTTCTTGTATCCTCCGTGTGACTTCAATCTCGCTGTGAGAACCTGGAAGATTCAGGTCACGGGGTAACCTGAATTTCTCAGGTATGTTCGAGAACAAATCGTCGAGACTTTTCTTACCAATAGACTCTAGCATTTCTTTCTCAGTTGCTTTTGTCATTGGTATCCAAGGATGCTTGTATTCCATTTTGGAGTCCTCTGAACATTAGGATGCATGAGGCGCAGCTAGTCTCCCAAATAGCCTTTCGGGTTGAACATCAGAAATAGTTGTGTGAATAATTTTTTAACGGCAACCGATTATTCGACGCCAGTCACAGATGTGATAGAAATGAAACGTTGGTTGATGGATATCCTCGCTTGCCCGATAAGCGACTGTAGAAGTGAGCTTGCTCTGGAGGTCTTTACCTCGCATAATCTAGAGAGTGATGGTGAAGAAATCGAGGAAATCGACGAAGCGTTAATAACATGTCCGAAGTGTGGCAGATGGTATCCTGTCATTGATGGGATTGCTTGTATGCTTCCCGACAATCTCAGGATGGATGGTAAACAAAGGATAGAGGAAACTAAGTTTCTCGAGCGTTGGAAGGAGCGAATTGCTTCTGAGATTCTAGACAATGGTGTTCCTTTCAGCTTAAAGTCCTAAACCTGAGTAAATGGGTTTACCTATAGCCCCGTGGTGTAGCGGTCCAGCATAGCGGGTTTTGGCCTCGCTGACGGAGGTTCAAATCCTCCCGGGGCTACCACTTTTCCAAGAATTAAAATCGATGGACGCGATTCTTCTCTCGCAGTGGTTTTTAGTAGTTGATAAGAATCGGGGCTGGCAAGAATGTATCAAAATCGCCAAGAATCAAAGAAATCCTATTTCTCACTAAGAAAAAAGGGTAGGATAGCACTAATCTTAGTGATACTCTTGGCGATAGTATCATCCAAACAGACATTATTGTTTTCAACGGATATTCAAAATAGTAGATTTACAACAATTCCCAGTAATCAAGTGTTTCATGAGAGTATTGAAATTGCCTCGGACAACGATTTCATCCTACAAGGATGGCCAGGAAATGGGAGTGTTTCAAATCCCTTCCTAATTGAAGAACTCGAAATCAGGTCTGATGATGAGTGTATTAGGATAAGCAATACCAGAAGTCATTTCGTAATTCGCAATTGTTTCTTATCATCCATTCTCCGACAATATCATGGAACTGGTGTATACTTGAGAAATGTGACTCATGGAACAATCGAATTGTCAAAAATATCTGGTCTTGGAGTTGGAATATACGATCGACGCAGCACCAAGAATGTCTATCGTAATAATACAATCGAAGACACATGGGATGGAATTCTTCTTGGGTCTTGCATTGACAATATTGTTGCAAATAATTCGGTGACGGGCAATCAAGGAGGGTACGACATTCATGTTTTAGATTCTCGAGAGTGTTCGGTACTTGGAAATTTCATAAGTGGAATTGTTTTCGCGTTTTCTACTAACTGTACAGCAGGATGCAACTCTGGTCTTGTAGAAGGATTGAATATTTACAGTGAAAACCTGACTCATTGGCTGCATCGGATTTATGACAACTATTTCAATGGAAACATGCTTGGCTACTTCAGAGATACTTCTGACTTAATTATCGATGGTAATCTCTATTCTCAACTGATATTAGTGAATGTAACAAGAGCAATAGTCAGCGGTGGAGTATTTCGATATCTATCGATGGGCGTTCAGATTATTCATTCTGCTGATTGCAAGCTATCAGACATTGTTTCTGAGAGAAGCCTTCAAGCTGGAGTCAACATTAAGAGTTCGATAAATTGCACCATCATAAATAGTAGTATGAATGAGAATTCGGATGGAGTGCTTGTTTCAGGTTCAGAGAGAATAAGAGTTGAAGGAACTAAATTGAATAACAATTCATTTTATGGGATCGGAGTTGATACTTCTAATAGCTGCCATTTCATTGGAAACACAATATCGAATAATTGGCTAGGCATTTCAATCAATATGTCGAACAACTGCACGATATCAGAAAATGACATCTTTGAAAATGACAAAGGGATTGTTCTATCCTCATCAAATCAGAGTTTAATCACAAATAATGTTGTGCACAAGAATGAGATTGGAATCTTGTTAGAAACGACAACATCAAATAACTCGATATATTGGAACACCTTCATTTGGAATACTGAAAAGAATGCAGTTGATGATGGCACTTTCAATAGCTGGGATGATGGTATTAGCAGGGGGAATGTCTGGAGCGATTATGCTGGATGTGGCCCTTATACAATTCCTGGACTAGCTCAGAGTGTTGACAGATTTCCTATGGCAATAGGATTTCAGATCCCAAATGTAGTAATTCCAGTTCTACTGATCATTATAACGACTATAGTATTGTTGTATTCACAGAAACAACGATTTCGTGAATTAAAATCTTCAAAGAATTAGATAAAAATCTAAAGCATATTCATGATAGTTGAAAACTAGTGCAATGTAAAACGTCCAGTCTTGTTCATGGTGCGAAGAATGAAAAACCCACAGAGGGATTGTCAATTTGGTTCAAATCCTCCCGGGGCTACCATATACATTAGTACTTGAATTGATAGTCACCCACTTGAATTTTTGAGAGGTTTTTTTCTCCAGACCAAGGTTTCCGTACTTCAACAAGATTTAGAACGTCATAACCTCGCTTCTGCAGGAATTGAATAATTCCAGCGTTATTTGGATGAACCCAATTATAGACGGTTTCTTCTTCCAGTTCTTCGGCAAGATGTTCGACTTCAGAGTATAAGGCAGATCCAACCCCTTTTCGTCGTGCTGATGGTGTTACGTATAAAGACTCAGCCCAAACGACTGTCTGTTCAACTTTGCAGACTATGTATCCGAGAATCTCATTATTCGCTTCCGCTACGTGAATAGAGTATTTTGGCGACAGATAGCAATCGAGTTCGCTTCTTGCTGCTTCAAGATCAGGTTCTTTTGAGAGTGATTTTAGGCTCGAGAGGAACACACGATATTCAGCGATGAGTGGAATGACTTGACCCTTGTCTTCGGGGCGATAAGTTCTGATTTCCATACGAACAAATCTGTTTCATGAGATAAGTGCCTTTGGTCAAACTATATGTTGCAGTCTAGACGAGGAACGTTAAATTAACTGAACTATGATTATTTCTCTGTAGGACTAAGTCCCTCACCAGCATCAGCCATCTGGACGCGGAATAACCTCTTCACATGAGAAAGAACAAGACGGTCTCCATTGACAAGAACTTCAATCTCGATGTTGTCACCTAAGCCGGATGTGGAGATTTTCTTCTCTAAGACTGCTTCCACTTGAAAAACTCTTGCTGTGTTATCCATAGCAACTGAACTTTTCAATGGTTTCTTCTCTCCACGTTCAAGAATTACATTGTTAATCGCCATCGCACTTACGCTATGAATATCGACCTTACCTTTCTGAAAAGGAACCTTTGTGCGACCCTTCGTTAAGTCACAGCCATCTCCAAGTTTTG
>JAEORO010000175.1 GCA_016840855.1 Candidatus Thorarchaeota archaeon
AGTTTCGAGCCCACGACTTCGAGATGCCTCATCAGGCGCGGTCTCAATGACCCCGATTATATCTTGGGAATCCCAAGAAGATTATGAGTCTCGCGCCCTAACCAGGCTAGGCCACTGCGGCACTTTTGTACTCATAACGAAGTCTGGCAAAGGAGCACTCTGGATTCCTCTAATTAACCTTATCCTTGAGTTTCTTCAAATATTTCAGCTAATTTCAGCAGGCGTCTATGATTAGAGTAGTTTTTCGATTTCTATTGTAAGTAGCTCTTTGATTTTTTTACCGTCAGCTTTTCCACGAAGTTCTTGCATAGCTATGCCCATGAGACCGCCTATTGATCGTTCTCGTTCTTGTCGAATGAAATCTTCTCGCTCTGTTACTATCCTTTTGATAACAGTTTCAACTTCATAACTTGTTGCCATTCCTAAATCAGTTGACTCTATCGCTTCTTCAATACTCGATTTTGGATGGTTAGCGAAGAATGTAAGTATCGCGGGTATAGCCTCAGATGATATTGTTTTCTTAGAGATTGATTTAAACATCATAAGAAAATGATTGTCGTCGAGATTCTCAGTGGGAATCTGGTTTCTATAAAGACTGACCACTGTATTTTCTAAGGTTGAAGCTACTAATGTTGGAGAGACTGCGGAATCCTTAATGATTTGTTCAAAGAGATCAAGATTTTGAGACCGAGTGATTTGGTATGCAAGGTCCGGACTTAGTTCATATTCTTTGACAAATCGTTTTTCGCGATGCTCGATAGTTTCAGGCATATTCTTCTTAATCTTCTTTAAACGTGATTCAGTTATTTTGACTGGTCTCACATCGGTTTCAGGATACATACGTTTTGAACCGGGTCTCGGCCGTGCATATTTTGATGTACCATCTGGAAGAGGTGTTCTAGTTTCTGCAGGGACTCCATTCACAGCATCTCTGGCTCTGTCAACAATAGCATTGAGTGCATCTTTGCACCGTTCTATCAAAGATGCAACAATAACAACTGCGTCTTGTTCACCAGCATTGACCAATTTCCGTATCTCTATGATATCAGAGTCTGTGATTCCATAATTAGGAAGTTCATCAGTGTGAAATATCCCTCCAACACCACTCCAGAACTTTGCATAATCAGAAAGTTCTGTTCCAAGTCTTCGATTTGGTTGAATTTCGATACCGAGAAGATTTGCGAAGCCCAAAAGATTGACAGCAAGAACAACTCCACCGGAATCTACAGCCTTTTTGATGACTTTTGATTCACTTTTGTCAAAGACAGTTGTGACATCGACAAATTTTGCTTTGATTTGAGCTCGGGAGATTCTTCGAGCCTTCAAGGTATCCCGAATTTCAAGTAGTTTTTCTTGTCGTTGAGCTTCAAGTTCGACTAGTGTTGACAGCATCTCAAGCTGTTGAAATCCTTTAATTTCTGTGATTGCTCCGCTTTTAATAGACACATTCACATCTTGACGAATTGTTCCTAAACCTCGTTTGACATTTCCTGTAGATCTCAAAAGAAGACCAATTGCTAGTGCAACTTCTTGAGCCTCATTGGGAGTTTGAATATCAGGGTCAGTTGCCACTTCAATTAGAGGGATACCAAGACGGTCGAGTCTATATATTCTCATGTTGTTTTTTTCGTCATCGGCAATCTTTCTTGCTGCATCTTCCTCAAGACAAATGGTTTGGATTCCAATTGTCTTATTTCCTACAACTACATAACCTCCATTTGCGACGATGGTTGTACGTTGAAAACCAGTTGTGTTAGAACCATCAATCACAATTTTTCGCATTGGATGTACCTCATCAACAGGTTTTGATTTGAGAAAATTGGCCATTGTCAAGCAAACGTCGATTCCTTCTTCGTTGAGATTATGAGGTGGTTCTTCATCGGCTTCTACCAAACATGTAGTATCATTGTAATACTCGTAACAAAATCGCTTTTGTCTTTGAAATTCAAAGAGCGCTGCTGGGTCAATTTCCCCCATCTCGCTTTGAGTCGGGCGTAGTCTCCGAATGAAGTTTCCATGTGGTTGTTCATCGCGGACCACTGTGGGACAATTACAAAACAGTTTATGTTGTGTATTCAACTGCTGATGAAGTTCGAGACCAACCTTTAGACCTAGTTTTCTAAACCTATTGTCATCAGACAATTTAGTCCCCTCCAAAGGTTTTGGCATACTCAGATTCCTCACTGCGCATATCTATCTCTCCCGCAAGAGGCTTCAAGAAAAGAGTTTTTGCAGATTCTGAATCCTTGGTATTGGCTAACACCCACATGAGTTTCACCAATGCAGTTTCTGGGAACATATCTTCGCTGGGAACAACTCCAATATCAAGGAGCTCAACACCGGAACGATAGACATTCATATTGATGCGTCCGAATAAGCACTGACTTGACATAGCAACTACAATTCCTGCATCAATGGCTTTCTTTATTGATGACTGAAGACGATCAGGAGCGTGTCCTAGACCAGTACCTTCGATCAGAATTCCTTTGTATCCCCTTTCTACAAACAAATCGATTAGTGATGCTTCGATGCTTGGATTAGTCTTTACAAGAGCTACTTTTTCCTCGAATTTGGGTTTCATGTTTAGTTTTCTTTCAGTATTTCTCCGAGATAAGGGAGAACGTAGCTCCATTATGTCTTGTCCACTCACACGATAAACGGGATAGCCATTGACTGATTGAAAAGCATCACGACGACTTGTGTGGAGTTTTCTTGTCCGCGTTCCTAGGTGGGCATGAAGATAGCTGTCACCTGTTTCAGCATGCATTAATACAAAAACAGCTGCAGCATTGGCTCTTGTAGCTAAGTTAATAGCACCAATCAGATTCATTGCAGCATCTGAGGATGGACGATCGGAGGACCTCTGTGATCCAACTAATACAACTGGAACTGGTAGATTTTGAAGTGCAAATGATAGCGCTGCTGCTGTAAATCCTAGTGTATCTGTTCCGTGTGCAATTACAACTCCATCTGATCCGGCTTTAATTTCAACAGCCACACTTCGAGCGATTTTGGTCCAATCATTTGGTTGGATGTTTTCAGAGAGCACACTCATAATCACTTTTGCTCGCACATTAGCATAATCGCCAAGTTCTGGTACGGTATCATAGAGATCTTGTGCTGATAAGGCAGGATTTACAGCTCCTGTCTGATAGTCGACTTTACTAGCGATGGTACCACCCGTACTTAGAATAGAAGCTGTGGGTAAATTCTTTCGAGCAAGCTCTTTTTCTGCAGAAACCGATTGTTTCTTCTTGCCAGAAGAAATTTTGAATACTTGTGAGTCTTGACCTAGTTTTATGCCAATATTGTAGCCGCTTTCAAGCTTGAGAACAAGATGAAATTGATCACTGCCAACCTGACTACGAGGCATAAGAACTCCCACATATTCTTCCTCATTCCTCTTGACACAAATTGTATCTCCAATTTTGATGTTTGAACTTGAGAGCTTTTCTAAGACCAAGCCAACATAACCCGACTCATCAAGACTCATTAATATCCACACCTTCAAGCTTGAGCTCAATGGGACAGATGATTCATAAAAGGCTTCGTCATGGCCAGATGTGATAGTTATAGAAATCCAAGTACTACAAATAAACCAAATAGAATGAAAATAAGCCCAACAACTCGCTTCACAGTCTTAAGAGGTATATGTGCAGATACACGGTCTCCAGCTATGGCACCAATAGAATTCACGATTAGAAATGCAATGATTGATCCTATGAATACCATAATTGCGAAAGATGATTGAGCAGCTAGAGCAAGTATTGTGATTTGACTCTTATCACCGAGCTCTGAAAACAAGACTAGTGAAAACATTCCAAACAATGTACCAGGATTGTCACAAGAATCTGGCACCTCAGATTTTGCTTTGACGAATGTGAAAATTCCAAGACTTATGAACAATATTCCAGATACATAGGTTATGATTTCAATTGGTAGTGTAGTGGACAGGACAAATCCCACAGCCACTGCAATAATTGATGAAGTGGCTAGTGCAATCATAGTAGATAGGAGAACTAGCCCGGGTCGTCTATATTGTGCACTAAGACAGATTGTTGTGAGCATCGTCTTGTCGCCTAATTCCATTAATAGAACTAGTCCTATTGAGGAAATTAGGGTTTGAATCGGCATGATTATTGCATGCCTTTGTGTCCTCCTTTTAGAAGTTGGGGTTAGGTTTCAAACAATTTGTTGGTGCGGGAGGTGGGCTTCGAACCCACGAACTCCTACGAGAGCGGATAGCCTATTCACATGACCCCTTAATCTCATGCGATCTTAAGTCCGCCGCCTTTGACCGGGCTTGGCTACTCCCGCTATGC
>JAEORO010000176.1 GCA_016840855.1 Candidatus Thorarchaeota archaeon
AGGAGTCCTTTGCAGTCACCATCAGCATGTGGTGGGACCCGGCAACGGGACAGGGGAGCATCTACACGAAGCGCGGAGACCTGCCTTACGAGTACCTGGTGCGGGCAGTGTACAACGCATCGAGAGTAGTGAAGTCGGTGCTCATCGAGGGGCTGCGGTACGGGAGTAACCCCCTGTTGGACATGCGCATCCACGACCTTGCTGTGATGGCAGACCCGAACCTGCGCGTGCCCTCCATCCCGGAGCCTATGGAGGCAGATGGGACTAATGAAGGTACCATAAATACAGATAATCCGCCACCTGAAGCTCAATCAATCTGGGATTCTCTACTCAATATTGTTGGAAGTGTTATCTCGTGGTGGGTAGGGTGGTGGCCTAGAGTCCATTTGTACTTGTCATTTGCTACACTCGCAGGGGGCATAGCAGTCTTGCATATGTCTGTAGATTTGTTATTTGATTTGAGATTCGAGAATAGCACTATTGACACACCCCTTGATGATGAAATGACAGAAGCTCAAATGAATGAATGGTCAGCACAAATTAAGGCCGCTATTAATGCTAATGGTCCTTCAGAGGATTTCTTCATCGTAACTGCGACCATTATGATATATGCTCTTCTAATTCTTTGTGCTTTGCTTCTTGCCCCATTACCTCCCGGAGCTGATTCTGTCAAGTATATGGCAATGTTATATTATACAGGTATTTTCTCTAGCTGGCTCATGACAATGATTATTGCCGTTAGTCTGGGAATAATCTCAGAGGATTATATGGCAGGACTTGCTTCCATTTGGATGAGTAGAGTAATTGAGGGTCTTTTTGTGACTGCAGGAGTAGGAGCAGTAATTCTAGTAGCATATTATGCAGGTAAAGAGTGGGCTAAGAGCGCTATGGATTGGCTTTCAAATGTAAAATTTATTTGGGGAATAATAAGTATCCTATTCTACTTTGTCATCAATGCCATGATGCTAATTGTTTGGATAATTTATCTTGAAGCATCACTAGCAAACTACCTTGGGGTGTCAATATGATATCTTCACTCTCCCTCTACCTATGTGTTTTTGTAACAGCTGTTGCTGTAGCCTCTGAGGCTTTTTGGCAAGACAAGTTCACAGCACAATATTATGGCAAATTGACTCGATTATTGTTTGGTGGTAAGGTTCGCTCCTTAATCACAACACACATGTTTCTCATCATCGGAATAGGTCTAGTATTCTTCCTAGATTCTGGAATAACAATTTTTGAAATAGTAGCTTACTACCTTGTGTCGGAGATCTTTATACTTGGAGCTGCTAGGGGGATTTGGATGAACTTACGAATAGGCTCGTATTCCTCTGCTCCTCGTCATAAGATTTTAGTCGAGGGAGTAATTCGAATGTATACTGAAGATAGACTCGATGATTTCTATCTCAAGACCATTCTTGAAAGCTTGGTTGCTGAAACTAAGCACGGGAACTCAGTATCGAATCAGCTCCTCAGGTCATTATATGACAGAGATGATGAGCTTGGAGTGTATTGTAAAGAACTGGTTGCAGTTATGGATTGTAAAGAAAATCTGACTCAAGCTTAGACTGTTTGGTGGCAGTTCTCACTTTCTATGCGCAGACTCAATGGTGGTAGTATATTGTTTGAGGAAGGCAATAAAGATATGGTCAAGTGAAAATCAAAACTATGAGGTGAAGTGAAGAGATGGCTCTATTACTTTTAGTACTTCTTGGGACCGCAGCTATGTTGGCAGGTTTTGGATACGCTACAAGAGGACATATTGTGTTGAAGATGATGCAGGCACGCGGCTTGTCAGAACCGGACGGTTTTGGACGAACATTTGCCATTCATGTACATTCCAAAGCCAGGAGAGCTGTATACTTCACTTTCTTCATATCTACTCCATTCATCTCATTTTACCTGTGGGAATGGATTTTTGAACCAGAGTTTTTAGGATCTGCATTCTTGATGTCATTACCATGGTTGTTCTTGATGTGGTTTTTATCTTTGACATTGCCTTTCAGAATAGAATCCATGACTAGTTTCGAACCTGTTTCCATGGAAGATGATATGAACGAGTAAATAGAATCCATA
>JAEORO010000177.1 GCA_016840855.1 Candidatus Thorarchaeota archaeon
ACATCTATGCCGAACCTACTGCTATAGCAGACTATGAAGGATTCATCAGCGGATTCGCACAACATGCGCAATTTATAGAACCCTATAAGTTGATTATCTGTGGAGGATTCGATCAGGAGGTAGCATTACAGACGGTCGCTAATGAATCAACTGATCAGAAGTTTGCTATTGTAGACATGTGGATTGACCCAATTGTTTATCCTAATGTTGCATCACTGATCTTCCAAGAAGAACAGGGTTCTGCACTCGTTGGCGCAATTGCTGGTCTGATGACTACTACCAATAAGATTGGTTTTGTCGGTGGAATGGATATTCCGTTGATTAACAAGTTTGCTGCTGGATACATCTTTGGAGCAAACTACACCAATGGTTACATTGATGGGTCTAATATCACAGTTGCCTACACAAATGATTGGGTAGACACAACCGCAGGCCAAACACTAGCAGATGGAATGTACGATGCTGGTGCAGACATCATCTTTGCAGCCGCAGGTCGCTCGGGTCTTGGTGTGTTTGATAGTGTCAAGGACAAGAACACTACATCATCAGTTCCACTATGGGTCATTGGTGTCGATTCACCGCAAATGTACTATGGAACAGCTGATCCTGAGAATCCAGCTGCACCAACACTCTGCTTGACATCAATGCTCAAACGAGTTGATGTTGCAGCTCACTCAATCATTGAAGACTGGGTTGTTGATGGAATTTGGGAAACAGGTTTTGGCCTGATCCACACATTCAACCTTACCAACAATGGTGTAGGTTATGAGATTAATACAGCTCTGTTGACACTACCACCATCAGTGATCAGTGCAGTTGATGCCTTCAAGGCAGCAATTATTGCAGGAACAATCACTGTTCCAGATGCCATATATTGGTAATAAAAGCAAAGAGGGGTACGCCCCTCTTCTTCTTCTTTTTCAAAAAACTATTGACCGTAGGGTTAAATAGTATGAACTTCTCGCCTAAGTAAAATATAGTTTCAAGTCGCATCTCTAATCATTGGTGTTCAGGCAATGAGGTCGCTATCATGATAACTGAGTACGCAGTTGAACTTGAAGAAATTTCTAAAACATTCCCTGGTGGTGTCGAGGCAAACAAGAATATTACACTCCGCATCAGGAAAGGCGAAGTCCTCGGACTTCTCGGGGAGAATGGTGCAGGGAAAAGTACACTCATGAATATTCTCTATGGTTTGTTGCATCCAGATACTGGAAGGATCATTATCAATGGAGAAGAAGTTGTACTGAAGTCACCTGAGGATGCCATTATCAGGGGAGTTGGCATGGTGCATCAACACTTTAAGTTGATACCTGTTCTAACTGTTACTGAAAATGTGGTTTTAGGACTCGAACCAATTCTCAAGAAAATGGATGTCCGAACCATGCCTGGTGGGAGGACTTTCGGTGCTATACTTCCCATAGACTTTGGGTCTGCCTCCAAACGCATAAAGATAATTGGCGAGGAGAATGGTCTTCCTGTTGATCCTAATGCCAAGATTCGAGATCTATCTGTTGGATTACAGCAGAGAGTAGAAATTATAAAAATGCTCTATCGCGAAGCTGACATCCTTATTCTCGACGAACCGACAGCTGTATTGACTCCCCATGAAGTTGATGAGCTCTTTGAAACCCTAAGGGAATTTGTGAAAGCTGGTAAAACGATAATTCTCATTACACACAAGCTTAGAGAAACAATGGCTCTTTGTGACAGAATTTGTGTTTTACGAGATGGAGAAATGGTTGGTCTCGTAAACAGAGATGAAACTTCTCCTCCTGATCTTGCACAGATGATGGTCGGACGCCCTGTTGTCTTTACAACACAAAAGGAGCCTAAAGCGCCAGGAGAGGTCGTACTCTCTGTGGAAGGTCTAAGTGTTCTTGATAACAGAAAGCTCGAGAAGGTAAAAGGAATTAATTTTGAGGTTCGTGCTGGAGAAATCTTTGGAATTGCTGGTGTCCAGGGTAATGGTCAAACTGAACTAGTAGAAGCGTTGGCAGGCTTAAGGAAACCCATCGCTGGTAGAGTCATTATGGATAATATTGATATTACAGGCAAAAAACCACGTCAAGTTAGAGAGGCTGGAATCAGCCACATTCCTGAAGATCGTCACAAACGAGGGCTCATTCTACCATTCTCTGTTGAAGAGAATGTTGCTCTTGGAACTCATTACAGGAAGCCATTTGCTGGGGGTCCGATTGATGCTGTAATCTCATTAGGTGCAATTGAATCAATGACAAAACATCTTGTCCACGATTATTCCATAAAACTATCAAACATTGAGGCAAAAGCATCAACTCTGTCGGGGGGGAATCAACAAAAGGTTGTAGTTGCGAGAGAGTTAGCGTCTGGTCCAAAACTAGTTATTGCATCTCAACCTACGAGGGGTCTTGACGTTGGAGCAACTGAGTATATTCATGAAGTCCTGATTGCTTTAAGGGATGCTGGCGTTGCTGTGCTATTGATTTCTGCAGAACTAGATGAAATTCAAAATCTTTCTGACAGAATCGGTGTCATCTATGATGGAAAGATTGTTGCTGTAAAAGCTCCAGGTGAAGCAACTCCAACAGAACTTGGACTACTAATGGCTGGACAAATTGATGAAAGCTCTGAAGGGGAGGCTGCAATGACATGATGGATGAATCTCAAACACCAATTGAAGATTCTGATGTATCTTCAAAAGCTGACACTTTTATTAGACAATTAATAGCGAAAATAATGAGCCCAGCTTTCAGAAACCAGATTTATTGGTCCCTTGGTTCGGTTCTCTTAGCACTTGTGGTTGCCGCGGTTATTATGTTGATGGGAGGATACGATCCAGGTGCTGCATTCATTTATCTGGCAGTGGGGGCGATTACGAGTTTTGATCAAGTACTATGGTATGCATCGCCGCTCATAATAGCTGGGCTATCCGTGGCACTGGCTTTCAGATGTGGTCTGTTCAATATTGGAGCCGAAGGGCAAGTGTATATTGGTTCAATGGTTGCAGCACTTGTTGCATATCTCTATGCATTTCCAATTGTCATCCATCCAATTCTTTGTCTCGCAGCAGGCGTGCTTGCAGGTGCATTATGGGGATTTGTGCCCGGATTACTCAAGGCCTATAGAGGTGCACACGAAGTTGTCACAACAATGATGATCAGCTATGCTACTATCTTATTCACAAGCTGGCTTGTAGGTCCTAATGGTCCTTTTTGGGATGGTAGCATGGTTGCACGTACGCCTCAGTTCTATGATACTGCACTACTTCCTCTCATATTTGGTGATTACCTACACTTTGGATTTATTATCGCATTGCTTTCAGTGTTTGGTGTAGACTACTTGATTAATAGAACAGTGCTCGGATATGAAATGAGAGCTGTTGGATACAATATTGATGCTGCCGAGTATGCAGGAATTGACAGTAAAAAGAAAGTAGCAATCGCACTGGCAATTAGCGGAGGTCTTTCGGCGCTTGCAGGTTCAACGGAAATTCTTGGTTCATTTGATCGATTCACTGCCAGGTGGAGTGCAGGTATTGGCTGGGATGGAATCACCGTGGCAGTTCTTGGAAATAATAATCCATGGGGTGTTCTTGCAGGTGGTATATTCTTCGGAGCTCTAAAAGCAGGCGGCAACACTATGCACGCGGTTGCGCATGTCCCAATTGAAATGGTAAAAGTGATACAGGGGCTTGTCGTTCTTTTCGTTGCGGCTCCAAGAATTATTTCATGGTTGATGAAACACTCACAAGCAAACAGAGAGGAGATTACTAGTGAACCTACAAAAGCTCTTCCAAGATTCTTAGCTGCTTTCTTTGGACTTGCGTCTGTGTTCTTGGGTCTTGGTACTGCTAGAACCATAATTTTAGCTACACCAATTACTCCTTGGATAGTGGCGTCTGCTGTCATTATGATCCTAGTTGCAGTAGGAGGCGTTCTCGTATTCATCATTGAGTTCTCTCGAAGTCCTCGTGGTATAGACATGCTTCTAATAATCGCAGTCGGGTGGTTAGAAGCAGC
Organism: Candidatus Thorarchaeota archaeon; assembly: GCA_016840855.1. Classification (GTDB taxonomy): domain Archaea; phylum Asgardarchaeota; class Thorarchaeia; order Thorarchaeales; family Thorarchaeaceae; genus SMTZ1-45. The sequence goes on from JAEORO010000177.1 coordinate 4,002, forward strand.
TATCGCATTTTTCGTGGGTAGTGGAGGTATAGAAATAACGTCACTACTCATGGCTGTAATGGCATTTGCATTCTGGATAGTGATGTATGTATTTCGAAAAAATCTGATCAAGGAGGATGACATCCAATGAATCAGAAACGCCTGTACCGCTACATAGCTGTGCTAGCAGCTATTATCATTGGCCTCATTGCTATCCTCTTCATGCCTACCCAAGAGCAACAGATTGCGGGATGGTTGGTGTCAACAACAATGCAGATGGCAACACCTCTTGTTTTGGCAGGTATTGGTGGCATGTTTAGTGAACGCGGAGGTGTAGTTAACATCGGACTTGAGGGGATTATGCTCATGGGAGCATTCACGGGAGCGGCGGTGACTTACTATGTCCAGAATCCTTGGATTGGAATCCTTGGAGCTATTGCAGCTGGAGGAGCACTTGCTGCTGTGCATGGAGTAGTTTGTGTTAAATTCAAAGGAAATCATATCGTTAGTGGGACGGGCATCATACTTTTTGGTACAGGTTTTTCAACACTGATGCTGCAAATTGTATGGCAACGTCAAGGTCGTGGAGAATTAATCAGGGATACAATTCCAGACATAGTGATTACACCACTTCGAGACCATCCATTCTTTGGCCCTGCATTTAGTGTCATTTCACCCATTGTGGTCTTTATGTTTATACTCACCCTTGCTAGCTGGTATATACTTTATCGAACTCCATTTGGACTTCGTCTACGGGCGGCAGGTGAGGATCCTAGCACACTCGATTCTGCAGGAGCTAGTGTTGAGTGGACTCGTGTCATTGGAGTAATAATAAGTGGTTGTCTTGCAGGTCTAGGAGGAGCTTACCTCTCAATTGGATACGGTTCTGCATTTGCAAAAGAGATGACATCTGGTAGAGGATTCATTGCTCTTGCAGCGATGATATTCGGAAATTGGACTCCTACTGGTGTACTAGGTGCTGGACTATTCTTTGGATTCCTTGATGGGTTGAACTACTTCATCCAAATTTACTTCCCTGTACTTCTACCATTTTCTAATTTCATTGCCATGCTTCCCTATGTACTGGTTGTAGTTGCGCTTGGTCTAATCAGAAGGTCCATTCCACCAAAAGCAATTGCAGTGCCATATGAGAAAGAAAAGCGAGGCTAGCGTAGTTCCCCATCCAGCTACTATAGGTAACTGCCATAGCCTTTATTGTATGTTGAGTTGAAAATATCGATGATTTTAGATGGATGTCCATTATCCATAATCCAGTAGTTTAGGTGGTTCTACAAAAATGAAATCTGGCTCAATCAGACCTAAAGCGTTATGCATTATCAGAAAGGACATTAGATTTCTCCTTGAGTATTCTAAATGGCCAACAAGCAAAGATATCTTCTATATTCCACTAGGTGGAGAGATTCAATATGGGGAGTATGGCAAAAATGCAATTCAAAGAGAAATCAAAGAAGAGATTGGGGCTGGAATTGAGAATATTCGATATCTTGGAACAATAGAGAACATCTATGAACTAAAACACAAAGGTATCGGTCATGAGATTGTACTTGTCTATGAAGCAGATTTTACTGACACTTCCAATTATAATAAAGATATCATAAAGGGGCTTGAAAAAGAAATCGAACCATCTATTCCAATTGTTGCTTACTGGAAGACGATCGAAGAAGTAGAAGAAGAGGGCATTCCACTTTACCCTGATGGATTGAAAGAACTACTTGGAGGTTGAAAGAGAGCTGTCTAAAGACTTTGATATATTTATTCAAAATGGGACAATTGTAGATGGCAGTGGTGACAAGCAATTTCGTGCTGATGTGGTAATCAGAGATGGTAGGATTAAGGACATAAATACCAATCTAGATGTTGAAGCAAAAGTGATAATTGATGCAGATGGACTAGTTGTTAGTCCTGGATTCATAGATGTTCACAGCCACTCAGATACTACGCTACCATTCGATAATCATCTTGAATCAACAATAAGGCAAGGGATCACGTCCTCAGTAGTAGGTAGCTGCGGTCTCTCATTAGCACCAGTGAAGGAAGAACGAATTGGTCTGCTCAAACAGGAGTTTGAGATATTCACTCCTCCAGGAACTACTCTAGATATCACATGGAGGTCATTTCATGAATACCTCCAAGAAATAGAAAGAAAACGAATATCCTCCAACATTATTACCCATGTGGGTTTCGGAGCAATTCGTATTGCTGGAGGTCCAGCCTACGAGGACAGGGCACCTACGACTGACGAGTTTGAAGAGATGCGGGCTTATGTTTCAGAAGCTATGGATGCGGGAGCTTTTGGAATGAGCACAGGCCTTATTTATCCACCACAGGTTTATGCATCAACAGAGGAGATCATCGAAGTCGCGAAGGTGGTTGGGCAATATGGTGGTCTTTATTTTTCACATATTAGAGGTGAAGGAGCGACAGTGCTAAAGGCTGTCCAAGAGGTCATCGATATTGTCGAGGCATCAGGATGTATCGGAGGACAAATTGCTCATCATAAAATTGCAGGGAAACCATTCTGGGGCATGAGCAAAGAAACACTCAATCTGATAGCTAGAGCAAATGCTAAGGGAATCAGCATCACCTGCGACCAATATCCGTACGACAGAGGTGCTACATCATTGATTTCACTCCTGCCGCCTTGGGTGCATGAAGGTGGAGTTAGCGAGTTACTAAAACGCATCAGCGATACAGACAATCAAGCAAAAATCCGAGAGTATATTGAACAAAGAAAAGACTGGGAGAATATGGTAGAAGAAGCAGGATGGGATAGAATCTTTGTGTCATCCGTAAAGACTCAGAAGTGGAAAGACGTCGAAGGTTTGAGTATTGCTGAAATCAAAGATATCCGTAGGTATCCAGATGAATATGCTGTATTGTTTGAAATCATATTTGATGATAATGCTGAAGTTATGATGACTATGGAGAGCATGGGTGAAGAAGACATCGAACGTATCATGAAATCGAAGTTCACGATGATTGGGACTGATGGAGCAGGCATTTCGCCAACCGGGATTCTAAGTTACGGGAAGCCTCATCCAAGACACTATGGTACCTACCCTAGAATCTTGGGAAGGTATGCACGAGAGAAAGGTCTCCTAAGTCTGGAGAATGCAGTCTACAAGATGACTGGCTTTCCTGCGAAACGTCTAGGACTTGAGGATAGAGGTCTGTTAGCTAAAGGCAATTGGGCAGACATTGTTATTTTCAATCCTGATACAATCATTGATAGTGCAACATTTTTAGAACCACACAAGTTTCCTATAGGAATTCATCATGTGATTGTAAACGGCACTCTGGTAGTGACTGAAGATACTCAGCTCGATGTGTTCCCAGGTCAAGTCTTAAAAAGAAAGAAAGCCATCGGTCCTCTAACAATTTGATTCTGAAACATAGTCCCTTATCGCAATATTCAATTGTCTAAAGTTGTTCAATTACAGGAGTTATGTAAGATGACTTTTGGAGCCCCTGGTGATAGAACCTATAAATTGGTCCTTATCGGCGACGGGGCAGTAGGCAAGACCAGTATTAGGGAGCGGTATCTCGGAAGGGGTTTCAAGAGGAGTCAGCTCGCGACCATAGGTGTTGATTTCGCTCAAAAATACACAGCCTATAATGGAGTGAATGTCAGACATATTATTTGGGACTTAGCGGGTCAGCCTACCTACGCTAGCGTTCGAAGACATTACTATCAAGGCAGCAGCGCTATCATTCTAGTTTATTCTGTTGTGGAACGAGAGTCCTTTGATAACGCAAGTAAGTGGCTTGTTGAGGCGCATAAACATCTTCGAGGAGTATCGTGGGCAGGTTGGGAATGGCTACCAACAGCTATCATTGGAAACAAGATAGATCTGAGAGAGTCAGGACAATTCGAGGACATTGTATCTTCTGAGGAAGGTCGAGCTTTTGCAGAACTATTTAGTGATAAACTCAGAGCACCTGTGCTGTATAAAGAAACTTCAGCATTGACTGGTGAGAATATCAATGAAACATTCTCTGATTTGACAGGACTGATGTTCGAGGCTGATGAGCAGCGATTACCCAGACGTGTAGAAACTTCTAACAAGGCTGAATAATCGTTTCTTTTTTCTGACTGAAATTTAATCTCCCTGTCCCATTTCGAGCTAAAGCTAGCTATCTCATGATTCATATGTCCTTTGAACTACATTACTGTTTACAATCATGTGTGGAGGAGAGAATGAAATGAGAAAGAGAATTGTAGTTGTTTTCCTGTCTTTTTTATTAGTGGCTCCACTGCTACATTGTTTTGCAGCAGCGGAGAATCAAGCCAGATTGGAAGAGAACACAACAGTATTGAGAGATTGTGAGCATAAGGAATTAACGCAAATTAACCTGATCCCTAATTATATTGGAGGACTTAGTGACGATTTAATTTCTGCACTAGTGTTAGAAGGTAAAGACATAGTGTACATTGGTGGTACTACAACTTCAACTAATTTCCCATTTGTAAATGGCTATCAAGATGCAAATGCAGGATATCATGATTGCTTCATCATTAAGATGAATATCACATCACATACAATCATCTACTCAACCTATATTGGAGGGAATCAATCTGATGTGTTATTAGATATAGCCATAGACGATTCTGGGAATGTTTACGGAACTGGAACTACCGGATCGGCTGATTTTC
>JAEORO010000032.1 GCA_016840855.1 Candidatus Thorarchaeota archaeon
AAAGTTTGTTGGTGTAAGAATTGTTGCTGAAACAACTCCCGATACATCGATGCTGAAGCTGAATGAAGAGAATAGCAGGTATGTTCCATTCAGTGTCATATTTAGAAAGTACTTGCCTGGAGTAAAGCTTGGATCGACAGTCCAAGATAATCGATATGATGACGCTATTCCAGTCTGATTATACACTCCTGCAAAATCCAATGTATAATTAAAGCCTGATAGTGGATTTCCATATTGGTCCGTCACAGTGAAGTTGAAGGTGACATCATTCTTGTTTTCAATTGGGTCTGGTGAAAATGTTAGTTTGACATCAGCATAACCTTCTAGTGATAAAATCATTGGCATTTCTTGAGTGCCAAGATAAGTGTGAATCACTTTGATTATTGCATTATATTGACCCAAGAGGAAACCCGCTGTAGGGATGTTTCTGGAATAAACGCCAGGAGCCCCTTCTATTAGTGTATAACTACTCCCATGTATTGCTACACTGACTTGGCATCCAGACATATCATAACCCATCAAATCCTCTACAAAGATGGTGAAATTAATTTGGTCACCTTGTGCGATTATTGATTCATTCATAGGCGATAAGATGTTTGAGTCTGGAACTCCCATCACATCCACCCAGATTGTGTACTCGTAATGAGCGAGAAAATCACCATCGATTGTTATATCAAGAGGATATATGTCCGGATAGAGGTTTGGTTGGAATTCCCAACTCAGTTCATACCAATCTGACGTCCCTGACTTTGAATATGTTCCTGCGAAGATTAATGTATAATTGAAGCCTGATAGTGGGTTTCCATATATGTCTTTAACCATGAAATACATAGTCGAGGCTTGATGGTTCCATACAAGTTCTGGTATTTCTGCATCAACAGTTGCTTGACCGTTTACAGTTATTGTGTGATGTAAATCAGCTTCAATCAAGTATTGATGGTCTGCAAACACAACCAATGAATAATTACCTGGTGCATATCCGTCTGTGTCGAGTGTTACCGAATATGACCCGTCCCCGTTGTCAATAAAGGCAAGACTGCTGGGACTCAGCATCGTAACAGTTGCTCCAGAAACTGGATTCCCCTCCCAATCGGCAAGGGTTAAGGTCAGAAGTGGTGAGTCTCCTTGATTCAAAATCCACTCGAGTGAAGAGCTAAGATTCATGTTAGCCAACGAATAAACCGATAAGCTATGATAATCCGCTCTTGGATTTCCAAAATCGGATCCAACATATACTATAAAATTCTGAGATCCAATCGGCAACGAGGCATTCAATTCAACACTAAATTCAGCACCTGAAATGTATGAAGCTGTAAAGTTAACCCCATCTATTTCCACTACTGCCCAAGCGCCATCTGGGAATGCACCATATGCGTCATAGATGAAGATAGAAACAGTGAAGTTATCTCCCCCATTGACCGATGCTACGTAGTTTACCACAGGATAGAGGTCTCCAGTTACCACCATATAGAATTCACCGAAGTTTCTTCCCTCAACATATGGGTGTTCCACTGTGATTTTGCCAGTGTAATTACCAACAGGCAGTGTAGCTGTGGTGTTTAATTGATACCTTCCAGGCTGGATTTCAGCTAGTGGAAACTCATTTCCGTCAAAACTAATCCTCACATCAGCACTGTTGATGGAATTTCCATAGGTGTCTGTAATGTTGAGCCAAATCACAAAATACTCATCTTGGGTTACTTGAATAGGCGAGCTTCTAGTTATATTCAGATTATTAGTAATAATTGAAATTGAGCTTACCAGAGTCTTGAGATTTGTTGCATAACTATGATTTGCAGAAACAAGCAATCCGTAGCTTCCTGGTGCTTTTGTCAAACTTGGTATCAGAATCCAATATGACTGCCCATTTTGAATCGCTACATATTCACTACCATCAAATGTTAATGAAACATCAGCATTTGAGACCTTCCCACCTAGACTATCAGTGACAGTGATGTTGACCTCAAGGTCGTTGCCTTGCACTATCACTGGTTCTCTAATAATAGAAATGGAAAGAGGTGATTCAACTCTTAATGCATTTGCGTAAAATTCATTGTATGCATCATAGTAGTCATGGTTAATATTGAGAGTCATATTCACCATACCAATTGGCCAATTTGGAGCGATTGTGGTTGTGTAGATTTGCAAAATATCATCATAAACTAGTCCAAGAGTTTGTTGCGAAGTCCCACTACCAAATTTGTATTCAAGCATTAATGAAACACTTGAATCGGATACCGGTTCATTGTAGGCATTCAGAATTGTAGTATTTGCCCAGATGTTACTGCCTTGAAGGGTTGTGCTGGATTCTAAAGTTAAAGTTGCGTTTAGAACATACAATAGATCAATATTACGAATGGTCGCTAGACTATAGCGTGCACGAAGTACAGGAAAAGCTACGATATCTTCACCTGCACCTATATCGATATTGTTCACATTAACCATATTATATATCATTCCAACTTTTGCGTGATAATCCACAATACCTTGGAAACTGATTGCTGTAAGCATGTCGTCTGATGTTGCGATTAGAAATTCTTCTAAACCATCTCCATCATAATCAAGGATAATTTCGCTAGTTGGGAAAGCCTCACTAACAAATACTGACCAACGTCTGGGTGTTCCATACGCCAAATCACATAACGATACATTTCCTGACTCCTCAAATACGAATAGCTCATCCGCCCCATCACTGTCGACATCATATGGGAATACACCTTTAATATGATCACCAAGCAACTCAGTGTATGGTGCATCTCCTACTTTCTCTGTTTGATTATCTACAAAGCAAAAGTAGATTGTAGGCGTATCTCCTGACCATCCACTATATCCAACTAGGAATTGTTCACTTGTATGCGACGAATTGACAAATGGAATGATTCCGAGTGGCATATCATCTGTTGTTGAACCGGGTGATGAGTAATTCAAAGTTTTCAATAGTGTGAGATTGAAAGCCTGATGGATATCAACTCTGTTGTTTTCTCTTAGAATTCCTATTTGGGGTCTTGTTCCAACAATTGTAGCGTAAGCAATTCCTAGTACGCCATTATTGTCAGAAAGTGGGTTTGTGATAGCGGCTGAAAAATCGTTTTCTATCCTTCTAATAATCGGAGCGTAGTAATCGCCCTCCACATAATGAATTTCATCATATCCATCCAAGTCATCATCGAAAACACTGAATGAGCCTCTTTCGAGAATGGGTACCGCTTTATAGGTGACATTCTTCCATGATGTCAAATCATTTCCATGAAACACATAGAATTCAGTATGGGTGTAATTGTATCTAATGACTACTGGATCTAAAATAGAATCGCCATCATGCATACCAACATACACTTCAAAAACGTCATAGGACGTTGAATTAGCAATTGAGAGTTCAGATACAACTATTCCATTAGGAGTAAAAGTACGAAGCGACGCGGCTCTTAATGTTGAACCAGTGGTGACAATGTGAATAAGCTCATCTCCCGCAGAGTTGTTGCCTACGGCCAAGACATGACCCATTGCATGGTCAATTGTCGCATTAAAGAAGAACCCATCCACGAAGTGGTCCTCAACATTGAGGGTTTCGGGATTTGTTTCATTGCCATAGGAGTATGAGTTTAGATATGCATCGATAATCTCGATATAATACAAGTATTCTCCTGGAAGTAGGTCCGTAGTGATGTAGATGTATTTGTCATTAGGAGCTCTAATCATTTCATTAGGAATGAATGCTGTAAGTGGTGCCCCAGTAGCAGTCTTAATAAAAATCGTGGCACGATCAACACGGATATTGTCAGTAGCTGTGAGTTCAATTTTCATATAGGTATCATAGATGGTTGGATGAGTAGGATAAAGTGGGTCTAATACAACATTAGGAGTCTCTACGTCGCTCAAAAGAATAGAAATCGTATCCATCAAAGTTATGATGTCCTCTCTTCCATCTTCATTGATGTCAAATGCGGTTACTTGATAGAATGGTCCCGGAAGTCGATTTTCTTCATATCCCGTTACTCCATTACTCCCTCTAATTAATGTCAGCTGTCCTCTAGGCCCTTCAATAGCTAAATCCGTATACGAATCGGAATCCAAAACTGCTACATCAAACCCTCGAGCCCAGTAACATGTAACTTCCTCCTGTGAGAACTTGAGAAGTGTACCTAAATTCCCATCATAGAACCATGCCTTATATCGCATTCCTGGAACAACTACAAGATCTTCTATTGAGTCATCATTGAAATGTCCCGTTTTAACATAGACTTCTCCATGATATTCAGGAATCTTCTTAGTAAAGATGGTACTAAGATTGTCACCATAAATCCCTACAAGTTCGCTCATTCCTGAGTCTTGGTTGATAAGGGTAACAGCAATATCATCCAACTCACTTCGCCTAGAGTGAAGCTCCATATCACTAGCATAAGATTGGTACGGATACTGATTCCATCGCAATTGGATTCCATCGCCAGTTATGGTTTCAATAGTGACTTTTTGAGACCCCCAATCTGTGCTAAGAATTGCGATTTCATCCTGTGATGAAACAGAGAAGTTTCCAGCAACCGCTTTCTTAATTTCAGTACTGACATTATATTGGAACCCAATTTGACTCCCATCACTGAGGTCAATCCTAGCTACAGAATCCATATTGTAGATGGCGACATCTGTCAGTGTATCAGCTGTGAAATTTCCAAAGATAATGTCTTTTGCTCCAGCTATTGGACAATCATACTGGGTGACAGAACTAGCATCAAAATCAGCAATGACCAGTTTCTCATCTGCGGTTGATGAATCAAACATAATGAACAGAAACTCGGTGTATCCATCATTGTCTATATCAGTTCCCGTGAGAGTATCGTAGAACGCATCCCCAAGCCCAATAAAGAGTGAGTCATCGAGTTGATTGATTGGATCTTTGAAACGTATTGTATCTTCATGCACAAATGCAAATCCAGATCCTATTGGAGTCGTGCCTGGTGCAAATGAAAACACCTGATATGGTAGCTTAACTCTAATGAAGTTTGATGCTGCAGAGTAGCTGGCTTCCTCAGGAATAACATCTACTGTTCCAATTGGTTGCACCATGCTCACATCTGAGGATGGGAGCAACAGGAAGATTATCGTGATAAAGACTATACTCCACTTCAACACTTGTGAATGTCTTCCAGTAACCTCTCTAGTAGTCGGTTTGAATCTTGATACAGAGGATGTCATCCTTTCTATCCACCTTTTGAGTCTTCATTATGCTCAATAACATGTAGCATGCATGGAATAGCCTAAATACGGCATTCCAATCATTGTTATATTTGCAGTATGTGTATTTAGGGTTCTTAGCATGTAATAATTCAAAAAATCAGAATCTGTTTGAGCTTTTGAGAATAATACTGCATTTTAGACCAAATGCTAGCAGAAACCGGTTGGTGGTAAGGCATCGATGGGGCAAATGGTAGGAGGGGGGGGAGTTATGAGGGCATGTTACAGAAAATGTTGCCCTATCAGCCGCCTTTCCACCATCCTTGAATAGGAAGAGGTTCCTAATAAGCCTCACCATCCATTGTTCCAAATGGAAAAGAAAGGGACATTTCCCCTAACAAAAAGCTATTCAATAGACCCAATTGGGATGAAAGCATGTCAGATATCCAAAACGAGCACAAGTATGATATGACCAGCAATTGGATCCGGGATAAAATTGTCACAATCGAAATTAAGGATAAGCCAATTTTTCAAGTAGCAACACCACCTGATTTCTGGTCTCAGAGTCCAAAGGATATCTTGTCTCCCGAGGAACTCTTTGTGGCTTCAGCTTTGTCTTGTTATGGTGTTTCATTGTCAGGTGCTGCAAACCGCTTCCATGCGGAATTCAAGGATTTCCACATGTCTGCGACAGGTACTCTACAGAAAGGAGAAACTGGGTGGGAGTTTGACAAGATAACAATTCATGCCAAAATTATTGTTGAGTCTGAGAAAGATCGAAAGCGAATGTTAAAAGCCGCCAAACAAGCGCATCAATATTGTCTCGTGGCAAACTCAATGAAATGCTCGATTCAATTGGATTATGATGTAATTATTGAATGACATTTGCTATGAGCGGAAATGCTAGTTATGTAATTGCGGGAGTGAAATTTCTGCAGTATATTCCTCTCCGCATTCACAGTTCAGTGTAACAGACCATCGTTTTGGTACCGGGACATTAAACTCCTTAATGTAGTTCTTTAGACTGCTCCGTACACCATCAATTAGTTTCACATAAGCCTCAGATAAGGCCACTATCTCAGTTGGGAAATCTAGATCTGAAAGGAAGTATCTGAAAGACTTCTCACACTTCGGACACGCAGTAAGTAGCAGATGTGTGACATCGCCACAATTCTGGCACTTTATCTCATCCCGTTCAATTGCTGGTGCAAGAGGGACATCCAATTCCAGGTCGTTTGAATGACCACACACATAGCAATAGTATCGCAATGGAAGTTTTGGCATAAAGTCATCCTCTTCTCATCAACGTGTTGAGGATAGTAGGTTTTGCGCTAAAAGTATAGCGTGTATATGGGGTGCCCGACCCATCTCCAATCAAAGACGCGAAGTCTTTGATTTTCAATTGTTTAATCAGCAAGCAGTATCGATTTGGCTGTTATAATCCCAGTGTTGCCAAGAGGTTCTGCAACAATGTGAACTCTTCTACCAATATCAAGGGTATCGTACTTTGTATATGCCGCCACTTTGACCTTCACACGATTGTTCTCTTCAGTTTCAACACTAATGAAACCATAGTATTTCTTGCCGATATTGCCCAAATCTGATGCTGTAATTGAACCAGTCAGTATCGTTTCCAATGTAAATCTCCAAGCGGCGTTCGTTTCAGCTTCACCTATAACCTCACCTATTGGAGCAAATTATTACCTAACAGGTATTCTCTATGCTGTGGCTGTAGCTTTCTCTGACTTGGTTTCGAGATTCTCTTTCAATTGAATCTTCTTCGCTACCAGAATATCACTATTCCCAAGAGGTTCAATCTCGAGTATCACTTTTTCGCCAATCTTGAGGGTTTCATACAAAGTGTAGAAATCTACTTTGACCTTGATGTGTTTTCCATCTGGCAGTTCGATTCCAAGGTATCCGTAGATGATCTTTTTCTTCGAGAACTCACCTAGATTAGATGAAATTATTTTACCTTGTATCGTTTCGCTCATATATTAACTATTGTTAATATTACTGAAAAACTTATGGGTCTAAGACTATTTTATTCATGAATTTTTCTGAGGTCTGTTTTATACACGTTCGTTAAGGTGACATATGAGTCTAGATATTCATC
>JAEORO010000033.1 GCA_016840855.1 Candidatus Thorarchaeota archaeon
ATCTTCACCCGGTCCTCATTCAGTCCCAGTTGACCGACCAGCTTTCGTGCAAACCTGACTCTGCGTTCCGCGCCTAAGTTCCCTGTCTTGTAAGCACAGTCACCAGGATGGCAACCAACCACTAGCACTCCATCTGCTCCCTCTTGCAGTGCCTTGAGTAGGAAGTTGATGTCCAGTCGCGCGGTACATGGCATGCGGATAATCCGGCTTGTGATGTCGTACTGCAGTTTCATGGTCCCTGCAAGGTCGGACGCAGCGTACATACACTGCATACAGCCGTAGACTATGATGTTCATGTCCTTTGGTGGCATAAGAAGACATCACCGATTGTTAATCTAAAGAGGATGCAATCCGACCTACATATAATCTTTCATATCTGAATGTGTATGGATGCATGCACCGACCTACTTTAGGTTTCAGAGGAGGTTGAGTGGACTTCCACTATAACCTTCAACTCCCGTGCTCTACCCTTCTCATGACGAAAATAGACGAACCCGAGTGAAAATGTTTAGACGATTGCATAGTGAGCTGAATTTATCCTAGAGTAGGTTCACAGATATCGGATGGTGACTCATTGGGTGAGGTACGAGGAAGAGAAGAGGAGATACATTTCATTCTGTGGTTCATATTGTCACACTTGTGATTGGCATTCAGGAAAGATAAGAAAAACTGCACAAGCTGCTCTCGACATGTTCCAAGAGTATGGCGGGTTCGTGAAGCAATTCCAGGCGGAGGGTGTTGATGGCGACAACTTTTCACGAGGGCTGCAAATACTGGCCGAATCAAAGATTTGTTCAGGGTGCAAAGCTGAAGTTCCTGATTACTTAAGTGGAGAGAAGGACCGGTGTGACATCAGACAATGTTGCTACGAGAAAGGTTACTCATTGTGTAGTGAGTGCGCAGATTTCCCGTGTTTGAAGCTCAAGAGTAAACCGGGCGTAGTTAAATGGAAAACCATTGAAAACTTGAAGGCAATAGAAAGAGCCGGATTGGAACAGTGGATAGATAATCAATGGAGAGCTCATACTTCAAATGGTTGAAAGGTATCTTTGTGTTGCATGATTTGTTTAAGTCATATTTTATGGGCGAACAAGTTCCTCAGCATCAGGTTGCCACTCAGGATAGACGATACACAAGAACTCTAGATTTGAATTTCCAATGTTTTCAATGGATTGAACCGCCTTTGGTGGAATATAGATTGTATCACCAGGTCCTACCCTTTCCGTTTCGGTGTCAATACGCATGAGCCCATTTCCATTGAGGATGTAATAGACCTCTGAGGCTGTCTTGAACCGATGTGGGAGTGAAGCTTTCTTTGGCAGGAGAGTTGCGTGTGCCAAACTGTATCCAAGATGTAGTGTTTCTTTTGTGTGCTTAGGATTGAGCATCTCTCGTATTATTGTGTCATCAAGTGCAATAATTTGTTTGAGATCATTTAGTTTCTTAACAATCATAACAGAATCTCCCACTTATCCTAGAAATCTGGAGGTTTTTCATTATACCACTTTGGTATCTTATCCATGGCGGGCTCATAACCACTGAGTACATGACGACCAAGGATTAGTCTTTGTACCTCGCTGGTCCCTTCATAGATTTGGTAGAGTTTGGCATCTCTGAAGAGCTTCTCGAGCGGGTATTGGTCAATGTATCCGTACCCACCATGGATTTGAAGGGCTTCACTTGCTATTTCCATGGCTGCGTCAGTGGCATATGCTTTTGCTACACTTGCAGGGACCGTGGCATCTCCAACATTATCTGTTGTCCATGCGGCCTTCAAGTATAGTGCTCTTGAAGCCTCTATTTTTATGTACATTTCTGCTAATTTGAACTGAATCACTTCAAATTCTCGCAGTTTTTGAGTGAACACGTCTCGTTTGTTGACATAATCCCTTGCATACTCCATAGCAGCGCGTGCCAAGCCTGTGGCAAAGGCGGCAATTGAAGGTCGGGTCATAGCGAAAGTTTTCATAGCTATTCCAAAGCCTTTCCCCTCACTGCCCAAGATGTTTTCTTCAGGCACCTTGGCATCACGAAACATGACAGAAGATGTCGTAGATGCTCTATGCCCCATCTTTTCAACAGGACGACCTGTTTTTACTCCTGGAGTATCTGCATCTACAATAAAAGCACAAAGAGATTTATGCCGCTGGCTTGGATCAATGCTTGCAAAGACTGTAAAATAATCTGCATGAGGCGCATTTGTTATCCAAAACTTTGAACCATTAAGCACATAGTTACTTCCCTCTTTCTTTACCCGAGTCTGTATTCCAGCAACATCTGAACCCATGCCTGGTTCGGAACATGCAAAACTGACGAATTTGAGGTTTTCAGTGAGTGGACGTAGATACTTCTCCTTTTGTTCATTTGTGCCAGCTACAAGTATTGGTTCAGCACCTAATGTGTTCACATAGATGCTAGTGGTCATCCCTGCGCACCCAGCAGCCATTTCTTCCACTGTGATACATTGTTCGATTGAGCCCAAGCCGGGACCTCCATACTCCCTTGGGATGGACAAATTCATGAGTCCTTCCTCCCAGCACTTCTGAATTATCGGACGCGGAAACTCCCCAGTTTTGTCATAGTAGTGGGCATGGGGAATCATATATTCTTGTGCAAACTTTCTAGCTCTGTTCTGTAGCTCCTGTTGTTCATGTGTCAGTCTGAAGTCAACCATTGTACTCCCTCAAAGGATTTGCAGTTTCTGACATCTTCTCAATTGTATAAGTCAATTGCTAAAGGGCAATGAAGTAATTCAATGGTCAAGCTACGAGGTTGATGTTATGTGTCTTACAACTTCCGGCAAGTTCCACTTTAACTCCAGTTCCAAGGCTCCACCTTCAGGTCCTGGACATCTCCTGACACAGGTCCGGCAAGCAACACAGAGCCAGAGGTCTACTTCAATTGAACCAAATCCTGGAGCGTCATTTGTGAGAAGAATTTCCTTTGAGGGTTTTATCTTCGCAAGGTTTTGCACAGTTTTGTAGAAAAGGGAACGATTAGATGGTAATTGAGAGAGAGCTTCATCAGAGATTTCAAAAAACTTGGATATCTCGATTCGAGGCTCTAACTCAATCGCATCCTCGGGACATGCAATCTCACAAGATTTGCAACCGATACACCTTGATTGCTCCCATTCGATTGTCCCAAATCCAAGCAAAGGCGCATAACCCATCTGGTTTCTATACTCATCAAGGACTGATGGTACATCAACATCTGCTAAATCGTCAATAGAAACCTTTGGTCTTGTGCTGGGTATCTTTGCGCGAGTGCGGTAAGCAAGCAAGAGAGCTGATCGTATTTTGTCTTCGACTTCGTTCAGTGTGGCTTCATCAATCACAGCACCACTCACACGTACTGATGCAAGTTTGTCACGAGCCTTTGAAAAGACTTCTAGAGAGTTAGCTAGCTTCCCAATATCAGATGCGTTCAATTCGCTCAGAATTCTCTGCAACTCTATCGTGGCTTCAGAGAGTTGCAGTGCAAGCGAACATGTTGTTTGAATGGTGATTTCAGCTTCTGACGGTGTTCTAGGTACGTCATAGAGTACATAACCATGGCTCTCACCAGCAATGGTGAGAAGTTCATCGCGTTTCATTCGTAACAGATGCCTGAGAATCCTGTCCTGCGGAATAGTTGTTCTCTCAGCAAGGTCATGTGCTGTGAGAGCTCCTAGTTCTCTTATCAAAATCAGGATTGTTCCTCTTTCGAGCTCATTCTCGAGATAGGAGTCCATCATTGTTTGATAGACTTCAGGATCCAGTTGTTCTCCGTAGACATTAGTTCCAGACACGAGATTTGGGCCCTTCTCCAAGGCGATTTTCAGACGAAAGCGTGCAAAAGCCTCGAGACCTGCTGAAACTAGAAGTCTGAGGTTTTTAGCATCATCAGTTGTTTGGGTAGTAAGAACTGCTTGAGTGGTATTATCAACAAGCTCTCTCAGCTTGTTCATTGATTCCGAAAGCTCGCTCTCTTCATAAGTTCCCAATATTTGTAGCCGTTCTAGTAATGTTTGTAATTTCTCAAGTGATGTGTTTGCACTGTCAATCAGATCATGGTCAAGTGACTTGACCATTCCACGAACCTGTTGTACTATTCTTTTCATGACCAGAGTCGAGTTGGGTATTTCGGTAAGAACCTTGGAGAATACCGGAGCATCTCCATCAAGGCCAACCATCTCAACTTCACCTCTTTGAATCATTGTAACAATAGCATGCTGTATTGTTTGTGGGGAGGTCTGCATGAGTTCTCCTATCTGAGTGACTGTCTTGGAACCCATTTTTCCAAGAACAAACATAATTACTCCGCGATTTGCTTCATTGAGCATGTTTTCTAAAACGAGTATGTGGAAACGGGACTCGTCAATTCGTCCTTCTCGCTTCCCTCGCTTGATTTGAGCAGTAGATCTCAATCCAGGGCCATACCTTGTTTGAGAGCCAAGGGTTTGAAGCTTGTCTAGAGCTATGTCAGGGTCAGTTTCAGCCATTGACTTTGCTTCATTGAGATTTTCAATTAAGGACACAAGCTCAGCTTGAGCGGATTTTGCTTCTGATTCCGCGTTCTTCTCAAATCCGTCTGTGATTGATTCTATTTCGGCTATCAAGTCAGCTAGTGTGGAAAGGTTTGTAGCCATATCTATCTGGATAGAAGGTCCATGTATTTCCTCAGCCTCAGTCATTCTAGTTAAAGCAACGGTTAGCAACTGTTTTAGTTCTTTGAGAAGTTTGGAATCAACTTTTGATAATCCTGTATCAAGATTAGAGATAGCTTGTTTGAGAATTCCCCGATCATGTATCTCAGAAACAGTGTTTCGTTTCTCAATTGTATTTAGGAACTTCTCATAATAAGAGTCGGGAAATGCGAGAATGGCATCGGTTAATGGTGCTAATTCTGTTTTAAGATTGTCAAGCTCCTCCTTAACCTTACTGAGTGGAATTGTCGCCTCTTCTTTGAGACCACCAAGAGCCAGAATCATATCCAGCATGCGTTGCCTCTTGGGAGCAATTGCTTTCTCTGATGTTGATTGACTCATTCAGTCACCTCCATCCACTTCCCTGCAGTACCTTCATGGACTGGAGTAGGACCTAGCTCCTTGGCACGTTTCACCATTTCATTGACCGCATTTGTGAAGCGTTCAGGCTCTGCACTGAACATCCTAAACATGCCAACACGTTTGCCCTCCCAGCCAATCGCTTTCAAGATATCTTGAGCAACATCTACCTGTACCTGAGCAATTTCGTTACCAGTTCCGCCTATATGACATCGGTCTTTTTCACACGCTGCTATCATTACTGTGCTGGCACCATTCTCAAATGCCTTGAGAATATCGATGATGCTGATTCTGCCTGCACAGGGGACTGATATCAAACGTGTACTAGCTGGATATTCCATTCTTCTGGTACCAACAATGTCAATTGTAGATACGGAACACTCTTCGCAGTAGAAACAGAGCGTGATTGGATATTCAGGACCTGCGTCTTCTAGTGTGGCATCAATTTCAGACCAAAGTTGTTCGTTAGATAGAAAATTAAGTTGAGTAGCACCTGAAGGACACAAGCTCTGACATACTCCACAAGAGTGACAATTAAAAGTGTCAATTGAAGCTTTGAACAGTAATTTTTGTTCCTCGTCAGCTTCTTCAACTTCTGTCTGTTCAATCATTAGAGGGACTCCACGTGGACACTGCTGAGCACAAAGACTGCAGCCAACACAATCATCCACATTTAGGACCGCACCGCGTGCAATAGATTGGATTTCTCCACCTTGAAGTTCATTATGAATGATGAGCGCACCAGCTTGAGCATCTGTCACCGCTTCAAACACGAATTGAGGACGTGTGACTCCTCCGACTGCAACAACGCCACGACGACGAGTTTCATTCCTTCTTAGTTTGCCATAGAGTTCCTTCACGTGTCCATCCTCTTCAATAGCGTATCCTAGGGTTTCGGATAGCTCGGAAGTTCCAACAGGAGGGAGTACTGCTGATGAGAGAACCAGTAGATCTACTGCTGTTTCAAGATACTTGTCAAGCAAAGAGTCATAGATTCGCACATATGTAGAGCCATCTTTTTCCCAGGTCATGCTAATTCGGCCACGGATATAGTCAACACCCTTCTCACGAGACTCCTTGTATATCATCTCGTTCTCGAACGGAACTCTGATGTCCATATAGACTATCCTGACATTGGCATCAGGTATCCTCTTGAGGATTTCAAGAGAGTTATCAATAGCAAATGTACAGCATAATTTACTGCAGTCTTTCTTGTAGTTCTCATCCCTACTTCCAACACATTGCACCATTACTACATCTTTTACCGGTTTCCCATCAGATGGTCGGACAAGTTCGCTTCTAGAGAGCATACATGAAAGCTCAAACTGAGTGATGACATTTGGATTCTTCCCGTAACGATACTCTTCCATAGATGTCGGTTTGAATTCCTTGAATCCAGTAGCTAATACTATAGCAGAGCTTGCCAAGGTCTTCTCTTCGTTGTTCTCAGATGAATAGTGAACTGTAAAGTTGCCCATCTCACCTGAAACATACTTGACCTTTGTCTTGGTCATTATCTCAATATTATCATCACTTTGAAGTGCTTCCAATCGACCACTAAGTATCTCTTTGCCTGACTTACCTGTGGGAGCAACCACGGGAAGACTCTTGAGATGCCCTCCCAGCTCATCAGTCAGCTCTATTAGAGAAACCTTGTAGCCAAGATTTGAAAGACTAAGCGCAGATTCAATACCTGCGATTCCACCCCCGATAACTGTGACATGCTTAGAAACTTCCTTTTGCTCTAATACACGCTTTGTGGATTTTGCAGACCTTGCAAGTGTACCGCGAATCATATCTAGAGATTTCTTATTTGCTTCATCCAAGTCTTTATGCACCCATGCAGAATGCTCTCTAATGTTCACATACTGAATTTGAGTACTGTTTGTATCCATTGTGTCAAGATAGTGATCAATTCGCGGTTGAATTTTCTGACTGGAACATGCAGCAATCACAAGACGCCCATCACTGTTCTTGAGGAGTTCAGCAATTTTTGCTAGACCTTCTTCCTGACAGACAAAATCATGAACATTCACAGAAGAAACTAAGTTCATTTTTTTGGCTTGAGTTTCTAGGAAGTCAAATCCCAACTGGAGCTGTTTGCCACAGGTGCAGATGAGTACCGCTGATTTGTTGTTATCCATCTGTTAGTTTCACTTCCTACTCTGGAGAATCTTAGACACTACTGCACGTGCCTGAGTCACACTTTCAGGGACTTCTGCAGGACCCAGTGCGGTCCCACAAGCATAGACATGATCACCGACCACGACTTCATTCTCTGAAGCTGGATCTGCGATTCCAACAAATCCACTTGCAGACTTTATTCCAAGTGTTTCAATGAGATTGTCAGTCCCTTTAGGAGGTTCGAGGGCTGACGATAGAACCAAAATGTCCACTGGAAACTTGAGATATTTGTTCAGAAGTGAGTCATAGACTGTTATATCTAAGGCACCATCTTTTCGTGGCTCAATGAGAGAGATCCTACCTCTAACAAACTCCACTCCTGAATTTCGAGATTCGCGATAGTATCGTTCATACCTGTCATATGTACGGATATCCATGTATACTACGCTGACTCGAACATCGTTTCTCTCCTGTGTGAGTATATTTGCATGTTTGAGAGCAAAGATACAGCAAATTTTGGAACAATATGGATAGTAGTTCTCATCCCTACTTCCAACACACTGAACCATCATCACTCGTTTTGCGGGTTTTCCATCAGACGGTCTTAACAAAACCCCACTTGAATCTCCATTAGGATCAATAATCTTGGCCAGTTCTAGTTGGGTGATGATGTTAGGATGTTTTCCATAATAGTATTCAGCCACGTTGACTGGTTGCAACTCATGATAACCAGTGGCAATTATGATGTCTGAAACTTGAACTGTTTCTTCTGTGGGTTGAGCACTTAGATTGATTGCCTTTGTTGGACATTCATCTTCAGCCTGTTTTGCACCATCATCAGCATTCGTTGGGTCATACATTACTGCTTGTGGTTGGCACTGTGGTGATAGTAGAAAGAAAGCCTGAGACTTTTCCATACAAAGCCCGCACAGAGTGCATTTCTTTGGATGGATATACACAGGACCTACATTCAGTTTTACAGTAAATTTACCAGGGCGGCCTGAGATTTCGTTTACTTCACTATTCATCCTTAATGTGATGTTGGGTTGATCTGTGAGCGCGCTCCTATAGAAACACTTACGGATTCCGGGACGCCAGCGGTTCCCCTCGAAGCAGTAGAAACAGTCATCGGTTGGAAATGCCTTGTAAAGGACCAAAGCGTTACCTCCTACTGATCTCTGTCGTTCAACTAGGATTGTTTTAATTCCTGAGTCTGCAAGCTCAACAGCGGCTGTCATACCTGCAACACCAGCTCCGATGATGAGGACAGGATTGGACATGCTTCTTCACCTCATCCGGTCAGATGATCCAAAATTGGGTCTGCAGGGACTCTGTTCATGCTAAGTCCTACTTCTTCCTCATCCATTCCCAATGCTAGACCAAGTATCTGAGGATAGAGAAGAACTGGTAAATTGTACTCTTCTCCATAGGATTCTTTCAAACCGAGCTGTTGCAAATCCAATTGATTTCCACAGGCAGGACAGACAACGGTAATGAACTCCGCCCCGGATTCTTTCATCGACTTGAGTTTGTCACGAGCCAGTCTAATTCCAAGGTTTTCGTTGACAGGAAGAATAGTCGCACCACAACACTGTTTCCATATTGGATATTCTATAACAGATGCTCCAGTGACCTTGATTAACTCATCTAGATACTCTGGTCTGAACTCAGTCACATCAGCAGGACGCAAAACGTGACAACCATAGTGAATCGCAATTCCTACGCCATCTAGAGGTTTTGTGACTTTCTTCCTAATCTCATCAATCCCAATGTCCGTATAGAGAGCCTCTACAAAATGGCGAGGGACTATTGTGCCCTTGAATTCAAGACCTTCCTTCTTCAGTGTAGTATTGACTTTCTTTCTATAATCGTTATCATGCTTAAGAAAGTGGTAAGTGTCTTTGAGGGATCCAAAACATCCGTTGCATGGCGTAACAATGTCGTGGCCATTTTTCTCTGCAATAGCCAAGGTTCTTGCATTTACAGTGAGCCACCCGATGTAATCGATTGCACGAAGATTGGGGCTTCCGCAGCAGGCGACTCCATCCATATACTCCAATTGCATATCAAAGGCTGTTGCAACCTTAATCATTGCTGCTTCATAGTTTGGATAGTTCGCTGGCACACTGCAGCCCATGTATAAATTGTAAACTGGCACCCTACTCACCACCACTCACAAGCTTGCCTGTCCGGGTTTCTTTCAGAATTTCTTTTACAGCATCAACTGCTAAACCCGGTACTTCAGGTTCTAAACCCATGTCTTCGCGTTCCCAGTCAGCTGTCACAGTATAGAGTTGGCCTTTCTCAAGCAGCTCTTTGCCTAGGCCAGTGATATTTGGTGGAACTTTTCCTTGTTCAGCAGCCAAGTTTTTACAGTCAAAGAAAATGTCAGTTACCCGTACTTTCTGAGGACACCTTTCTTGGCACTGGAAACATGTCAGACAAAGCCAGATTTCATCGGAAGAAAGAACTTCATCACGCATGCCTAGCAGCATCATTCTGATCAGCTGATGTGGTTTGTATTTCCAAATGTTAGCAATTGGACATGCAGCAGTGCAGGTTGAACAAGCAAAGCAAGCTGATAGCTCATCGCCATTTGGCATGCTATGAATCTCTTCACGGAATCTAGTGTCAAGTTTCGACATTTCAATAGGATCAATCAGCGTGACTGGGAGTTCAGTGGGTTCTTTTGTTTCAGCCATGGGTACGCACCACATGTATGCAAGGCTATTATGCCAGTTGGCTGAGCGATTTGGGAGCCCATATTAAAAGTTTGCAGAAACGACGAACAGCATAGTTCAACGATATTATGAGTAAAAATTACTCCGGAAGTCCCTTCAAGTATATCAAGCGAAGAAGGCCGATTGTGCCAAGAGAAACTACGAGCACGAAAGAAACTGGGGCCAGTATACCCCACTGGGTGTCAGGATACTGTAGTCCACCTGCTATTGCAAGCGCTATACACACTATGCCAGTTAAGTAAAAAAGCCATTTCCTCTGCAATGACATGAACTTGGCAGTGCTTACTGTACTCTTAGTACTTTCGATGCTAAAGGGCTTGTAGCAGCTCATATATTCTCTCAACTCTATTTTTTATGCCATCGAATGGATTTAACGAACTATTACGAATCTCTGTACTTGTTCTGATGAGATATGACTTTAGTGCCTTCGCATTACCTTTCATTTTTATGAGCGTTGAGCTGCTCTCATCAAGTAGTCGAAGTGTGTTAGTGAGCGCAGTTTGGAATTTATCATGCTCTAAGGCGACTTGGTCACGGGATTCGTTGATGAAATCAAAGAGTGCAGATATTTCAGTAGCTATATCTTCTTTTTTCATTGAGAGAAATCCTCCTCAGTGACAATACGGACAACTGTGCCATCCCGTAACCAAGTTCTGGCATTAGCTGCAGGAATCATTGCAACATCTTCCTTTTTGAAAGGCCCATACGTCTTCTCATCAATACCCAAGAAGGCATCACCGATTGGTTGGAGAAATCTTACAGTCACATAATCAACCATTTCGGAGGAGGAAGCTTTGGATTCTTCTGTATCATCAGCTTTTTTTGCCTTCTTTGGTTTAGACCCAGCTAGGGAGTCTGCAATAAACTCTGTGTGACCATCAAGAGCTCGTTGGGTTCTATTGTATAGCTCTTCCTCTGCGAGTGTCATATCACCTGTAGGCTTGTGTCCAGACATGGCAGCTTTCAATATCTTTTGTCTTCGGAGTGTCAAAAGATCTTCAATCATGAACTCGAGGTTTAGAGCTTCTTGTGTGAGTACATCAGCTTGAACTCGTTTTTCAGTACCCATAGATGCTAGCGATAAACGTACACTAGACAGATAAGAGATCATTTTGCTTAGCCGTAGGTCACCTAAATCTTGAAGACTTTCATTCTGTACTTCGTCCTCCCATGCAGATATAACATCATTATAGCTTATCTCACTCAATGATAGCAACTCCTTTGCATAGTACAAATGCTGCTGCCGCTGTTGGTAATTCAACAGATTCTCCGTGATATGGACCATAGGTTTCATCACCAATTCTAAAAGACGGAACACCAGGAGATTTGCGCAGGAACTTGACCTTCATTTGTCCATCACTAAAGACAATCGCATCGAGAAAAGGATCGAAGTCGTCTAGTTCATCTCTGGTAAGCTTATTGACTATAAATCCAGTCTTTCCGTTTAGACTACCAATTAGACGAATGACTCTATGAACATCATGTGTCACCGGACGGTCTATCTCACCACCATAGAATTCTGCTGCTTTCTCAGCGATTTCTTGCCACGACTTCAATCCAATATCCTTTGCTTCTTTGTTTAAAATAGGGGGAGTTCTTAACAGTCCATCAAGGGCCGCGACTTTTCCTTTTCTAAGCGGTTTGACCCATCTTTCAGTTCCATCGTATGAATCTATGTTTCGCACAAAATTAACAATAGCATCAGCTATCTTACCAGCCCATCCTGGAAAGACTCGGTCTGGTATTCTGTCCACACCACCTTGATTAACAATGACTTTCTCAGTATTGAAACCTAACCCCATAACGTAGTGTACTATCTGAATACGACCGTTCGAGTCAAGTGTATAGACTCGGGGATCACGAACGCGAATGTGATATCCTCTATGACCACTGTAATTGAGTTGAATGGATTCAGGATTGAACCCAAAATCATTAACGATGAAATCATCATAGAGTTTCATTGTGTATTTCTTAGCTTCAGCGAGACAATTCTCACATACCCACTTTCTTGTACTGAAACTTGTACCATCACAGTCTGGACAACTTTCAGGAGGAGTGCCAATGCCAGTTCTATGACAATCCTCAGCATTACATCGCCATGCGTCATGGTCTTTTGCACATGGTAATTCTAGATGATCTGCATCAATATCGAAGACAAGCTCAGCTCCAAACCATTCCTTTTCATTCATATGTCGTGCAACGGGAATCTTATAGAACGCAGCTGAATGATAGACGCTGTGAGGAGCTACTGATGCTAAATCTCGGACAAGTTCATCACGGTTCAAATAACCTACATGTCGTTTCCATGTAGTTGTCTGGATGTCAGTAGATCCACAATTTGGACATTTTTTAACATTTGAGAATGATGTTCCAGACTGCCCACATCCTATTGTCTTATCCCGTCCAGCCTCGTCACGACTTTTCCTCATAGGACAATACCAGTTGTATTCCCAACTTTGAATACCAAACTCCCTATTGTGTATCTTGTCAGGAATGTCAATAGATTCAGGGTTGGACTTGTAGTACTCATGGAACATGAATCGCAGTTTCAAGACCGTGCTTGTGAAACCTTGGCTCTGACTTGACATGCACTAGAACCCCATGAATTGGAACCAATGTGTTTGGTACCTCTGTCTTCCTATCTTCGTTCTACACGTGGTGCAAGGACGAAGCTTATACTTCCAGCTTCTGCTATTGGAAATTCCAACATCATTGGTTTATTGGATGTGAATTGAAGCATTAAGCTGTCACTAGCAATCGCTTTTGATATTTCGCTAAGGTAATTGAGTGCATACATTGCTGCTGATTTACCTGATACTTCAAGCTGGAAAAGCGCCGGAGCATCACCCTTAGTTGTTAATGCGACATTGGCTTCGCCTGTATCACCTTCACCAGCAAAGGTGAGTTGTTCTGATTCTGCGCTGATTTTCACATGACTAGAAACGACTCCTATGTCTTTGATTGCTTGTTTAAAAGTGTCAGCTAATAATTCTGCTTTCGCATCAAATTGAATTCCAGGCTTCTTTGTTTGTTCATCTGGTGGCGTGAGGAGCTGAAGTTTAAACACCCTACTCGCTTGCCCGACCATTCTAATTTCAAACCGTTTTTCAGACTCATCAAGATTAAACTCAAGGTGCTCGTCTCCAGCCATCCTTTTGCTCACCTTAGCAAGTTCATCAATACCTAGGCAAATGTCGTGTTCGCCCTTACATGAATACTCTTGAAAGATTCCAGATGGCAGGGTCAAATCAACCATTGCGGCTTTTGAAGAGTCGAGCTGACGAAGTGATATTCCGGATTCAGACACACGAAAATGTGCTTCTGTAAGCAAGGTAGCAAGAGCATCAACAATCTGTTTCCAGGTTTTGGTGCTATCGAGAGTCGCGTGAAACATGCCATTATCTCCAATTGTCTGTTAATTAGCGAACTGATATTTGAGGCAAAATGATGTAACATCATTAAGCAGTCAGTGTCGCTCTATATCTTTGAACTAGATTCTCAAAATGGATTCCGCATTTAAAATGTGCCTCTCGGTAGAGTAAAACTCTCCTTTATAGGCAAAACAGAATAGCTTGTCTCTACCTTCTCTCTATTCTTGGAGCTAAAAGGAATTTAATGACTCCACCTTCTGCAATTGAGAATTCAAGCATCACAGGTTTATTCTCAGTCATTCGGAGGGTTAAGGTGTCACTCGAGATTGCTTTCGCAATTTCTGAAAGGTAAGACAGAGCATACATCGCAGTGGCATCTTGTTTCGCCTCTAGCTGATATAGTAGAGAGTCATCACCAAGGTTCAAGGAAACCTCAGCTTCACCAACATCACCAACCCCACCAAAGCCTAGTGATTCCTTTGTTACTGTGATTTTCATATGGTTAGAAACAACTCCGATGTCCTTTACGACCTGCTTGAACGCATCAGAGAACATTTCAGCATGTGTTTCGAATGTTGGACTAATTTTTTTGGTCCTCTCTTCTGGGGGTGTCAATAGTTGAATCTTGAATGTTCGTTCAGCTTGACCGATCATCCTAATCTCAAACCGATTCTGAGATTGGTCTAGATAAAATTCAAGTCTATCATCACCAGCGATCCGTTTACTAACTTTGACGAGCTCGTCTAATCCTAAACTGACTTCGTATTCGTTTTTGCAGTTATATTCTTGGAATATGCTTGATGGGAGAAAAAGGTCGACCATTGCAGCTCTTGAGGAGTCGTATTGAGTCAGTGAGATTCCATCATTTCTGACTATGAAATGAGCTTCTGTGAGTAATGTTGCCAAGGCATCAACAATTTGCCTCCATATCTTGCTACTTTCAAGAACTGCGTGAAACATCTTTGTCCATTCCTCATTCACTCATTGTTCTAGTCACTTTTCCCTCCATATCTCTAACTTCTTTATAGAGCGCAATATCAAGTGTATCGATATCATGAGCGATTGATGCATTCAATCTAAGTTCTTTTCCAGTGTCTATTGTCTTTTCTGTCACTTCTCCAATGAACATGTATTTTTTACTCACTTCGAGTGATCCTTCAACGCTGACTTGAATTTTCCCTGCATTTTTTACATCATCATCGAATATGTCTTGGACTAGTACCAGGCCTGGACTAGCATCAACAACAATGCCCATTATTCTAACTGGGCCACGAGTATCTGAAGATAGTTTTCGTATCGTAGTGAGTTTAGATGGTTCTCGACGAGGGAAGCTCTTTTCTTCGGTCACTTTAATTACACCACTCAAGATAATAAGAGAGATTGAGCAGTACGATAGTTAAGCTGCTATATCTCGAGGGCTATAAATATGTCAGTACCGACGCCAAGTGTGCTTGCACTCTGTACATCTATAGAACTCTGTTGCACCTTCATCTCCACGTCTTGTCTGTAGAGTCCAGTAATAGGCATCGTTGTTTCCACATTTTGGACATGTTTCCTTTGTAATGGGCATGGGTATAGAGTCATCATCTACAACAACTATCTTGTCACGTGGAGTTTTCTCAAATGTCTGAGAAACTGTGAGCTGCCCTTTGATTTTTTTCGTATGTCCACAGCTTCTACATTTTAAGACTCTGTTACCATCGTCCTCTGTGGTGGGTATCATCATTGCGCCGCATTTGTCACAGAATTCCATGAAATAATCACTTCTCGGCTGGAGCGTTTGGATTTCAATTAAGCATTACGACAAGGTACATTCAATGGTTAAGGCAACAAAGTGATGTGTTGCTCTAGGAAATGTTGGAATGACTGAGCTGCAATCACTTCTTCTCTCTTTCTATTTGTCTTTGAATCTATTTGAAGGGTTTGAACAAGATTTTCAACTATTTCTTGTACTGTTATTCTCTCTTTCATCCACAAGTATGCTACTATTGCTTCGTAGGCATCGGCTGCTTTCCCGGAATCGGTTCTGTGAGAGATGTGTCTGTAAACTTCTGTTGCACGTATTGCTCGAGCCAGTATGCTATCCTTTACTTTGTCACCTGTAGCATTACCGAGGACTTTGGATTTCGCTAGAGAGTAACATAGGTTAACAATTGCATCACCTATCTTTGCTAGACCTTTATCATTCATTATCTCTTCGACAGATTGATGCTGGACAAAGGTCTCCCACATATGAAAGGCCCCCCAGGCATAGTTTAGTCAACATTATGGTCTAAAACTGCTTGTTTGAATTTCTTACGGAACTCTTCAGTTCTTGCAAGCATCTTCTCAAGAGCTTCTCTTAGGACGACATTTGACTGGCGCCGTTTTGTCCTTAATGTCAGGATTGGACTTGCAAGTAGTGGGTGTTCAATATTATATCCAGCAAATTCAACTGAGGACTCTTCCAGAAGTGTTTTACGAAGCAGATTTGGGAATGAATGTCCCTCTCCACCAATCTCAAATTTAATTTCAAACTTAGAATGTTCAATAGTTCTTGGCTTCATGTCTAACGTCTCCTATTCTCTCTGTGGCGATCATCGCTCCTTCTATCTCTTCTGGGACCGCCTCTTCCACGTGGACCATCGAATCGTCTGCCTCCACGATCCTCACGGTCATATCTTCGACGTTCGTATGATCGTCTGCGAGGTGCTAGATCAGGTCTTGGCTCAATGCCAAATCTCAGACCATAATCATTTGCCACCTCTCGGGTTTCGCGATTCTCACAGCGTAGGCAAAACATGTTGTTATGAGTAGTAAGATTCAGGGGGTTTCCACACCTTACGCATAAAGCAAAGAGAACTCCGAGTTCAGGACCTACTAGGGTTAGTTCTACAGGAATCTCGTGTGTGTTTAGAGCTGCAGCACGAATTATGTCGTTCTGTTTTAGTACATCCTGCATGCTTTTCACATACCTTCGAGTCACGTTGCTTATGTGTAATTCACCAACAAGGCCGCTATGATAGTCTTGATCATTAATCCTCACAATTTTGACTTCAGCTCGTTGGTCAAAAACAATAGTGACCTCACCCATCAAAATATCGCCTTTTTTTGGAAGGGATAGTTTCATTTCACCGTTGGGACCAACAATTCTGATACTACGTTCCTTGAGGTCCATGTCGACTAGCCCAGGAGCCGCGGCATAAACAATGCCATCCTTCTCATAAGTACCAAAACTTGGCATCAACTCTTCAATGACACAGAGTTGATCACCTGGCACTACGATATCGCCGCTCTTCACATCTGCCATTCTATTCACGCTCTTTGACACATATACGGTACAGATCTACATCCACCAAGTGTTTCGATTTTCTATGGAATTCGAACAGTCGACCAATTGGAAACTGGAACGTTTCAAGCTGTGTCACTGTGGCACCTAGTTTCTCTATCTCTTTGCTCAGGAACACCCTGTTCTTGTCGCCAGCGAGATGCATGCTGTATACCACATCAGCAATAGAGATTGCTGTTTTAAGGAATCTCAAATCGGCACCCCGATTCTTTACTCCGAACGGGGGATTACTTACTACAGTATCTATTTGACAACATAGCTGTAGGGAGGAAACATCACCCAGAACCCAGTCTACGGTGTCTTCTATTCCGAGCAATCGTGAGTTCATTTGAGACGCCTTTAAGGCTTTGCTTTGTACATCAATTCCAATGACCTTGCTTGCACCTAGTAACGCTGCTCCAATTGCGAAGATTCCATCACCACAGCCAAGATCCAACACAATTCTGTTTTCGATGTCTTTGTGTTCCATCTGAGCAGCATAAAGAACAGAAGCTGCAACTGAAGCTGGAGTAGGGTACTGTTCTAGAGATACATTGTATTCATCCAAACGCTTCATTAATTCAAGTGCAATTTCAAGGTCTTTCAGACGCAAGAACTCCACCTATTTGCTGTTTTATTTGTTGAATAAGTAATCTCCATACTGCTGAATTATGTTACTATATGTCCCAAAGACCTAAGTAATACCCACTCTTATCAGTTCCATATGTTGCATAGGCTCCACTCGAAGTCCACTGGAACTTGCCTCAAGTTCTTATGGAAGTATTTATGACCAAGGTAGTACCGTACATGTCAGGTTCAGACTGGAGAAGATGATGAGATGGAGAAACCACTCGATAAGTTATTTGATAAATTCTTGCAAGGTCAAGCCATTTTCAGAGATAGAACAGCTCTTAGACCTACTTACGTACCACAGAACCTCCCATATAGAGATGACCAAATGAGTCGAATTGGGTCAATCTTAGGACCAGCACTCAGGGGCGCTCCACCATCAAACATTCTGTGCTACGGGAAGACTGGAACTGGAAAAACTGTAGTGGCAAGATATGTACTGGATATGTTGGTGAAAAAGGCAAAAGAGAGTGGGATAAATGCACCTTTGACCGCTTTTGTTAACTGTAGGATAGTGGGCACAAACTATCGAGTTCTGAAACGACTTTGTGACCAGATAGATGCAACAATGCCAGACGGGACTGAAGTGCCTTTCACAGGTCTTCCGACCGATGAGATTCGGGATGTTCTCAAGAACAAGTTGGATTCCGAAACAAACATACTTACAGTTGTACTTGATGAAGTTGATAGTTTATTGAAACGTGACGTTGGACAAGGTAACGATATTCTCTACGGGTTGACAAGAATGAACGGGGAGCTGGAGAATAGTAGAATATCGATTATAGGCATAAGTAATGATTTGAAATTCAAAGAGATGCTTGACCCTAGAGTTTTGTCAACCCTTGGGGAAGAAGAGGTTATTTTCTCGCCTTATAATGCTGTAGAACTGAAAGGCATCCTAAAACAAAGAGTTGAACTTGCTTTCAATCGTAACGCCATAAGCGATGAGGGAGTAATCAATCTTGTTGGAGCACTAGCAGCACAAGAGCATGGAGATGCTCGCAGAGCACTCGATCTATTAAGAACTGCAGGAGAACTTGCTGAGAGAAGAGGTGACAGTACAGTCACCCAAGACCATGTACGAGAAGCACAAAAGGTCATTGAACGTGATACTATAACTGAAACAGTGAAAACGCTTCCAATGCAGTCAAAAGCTGTTCTTTTTGCAGTCTATGTATTGGCAAGTAAGGGTCAAAGAGATATCTTCACTGGCGAGTGCTATAATATCTACTCAGAGATTGCCAAATCTCTTTCATTGGACACGCTGACCCAACGGCGCGTATCCGATTTAATCTCTGAATTGGATATGTTGGGGTTGATTAATACTACAGTGATTTCAAAAGGCCGATATGGGAGAACAAAGAAGATCAAATTAGCTGTTAGCAAGAAGCAGATTGGTGTCATTCTGGATGATGATATTCGTCTCAGTAAGGTCGCACAAGAAATTCTTGATTAAACTGGTTAAGATTCGAGATACTATGAAGACATATCATAGAAGAATCTCACGTCAGGAGCACCAGTTCTGAGATTCAATAATGTGACAATACCAGGCGTTGGCACCACTCCTTGTTTACGCATAAAGTCAGTCTGGGACTGAAATGTTCCAGAATTAATGATTTGGACACCACGATAGTTGTCAACAGCATTATGATGGCAATGACCAAAATGCACTACATCTGGAGGCGTATCAATCACCATCCAATCCCTATGAAGTGGCGCAAGCTCGGTCTTCCCCCCATACATGGGAACAAGATGACGTTTCTTGAGAAGTTCTATCATTGGTGTTGCAGGTTCTGTATATGATGCACCAGGTATGTTTGTGACGAGATCATCAAGGCTGTCCCCATGAGTCAAGAGAACATTCACTCCCTCAACAACCACTTGACTCGGGTCGCCTAACATTGTTATTCGATTTCCTAGCTTGTATAATGGGTGTGCAAATTCTTCCGCTATAGGGGGTTTTGGAAGAGCTTGTCGATTAGCATCATGGTTCCCAGGGATGCAGAAAATCTTGACCAAATTGGGAAGTTTACTTAGCTTGCTCGCAAAAAGGGCATATTGTTCATAAATGCTCTCAATTTTCAAGTCATCTCTCTGTGTGGGGTAGACACTAATTCCATCTATCATATCACCAGCAACAAAGAGATACCTGACTTGTTTCACAAGTGCTTTGTCTTCTTCATCAATATCTCGCCCGTTCATCCAAGCAATAAACCGATCAAACTCATCTTCTAAGAATTCTTTACTACCACAGTGAATGTCTGAAATAAAAACTGCGTAGACATCTCTTCTTGCTCTACCTACATCTCGAGCTGTTGGAATATCGGGAAAGATTACATCATCCGCAATCATTCTTGCATTCTCATCAACGAAACCAGAGATGCAGGTAATCTCATCAAGAAGTAAGGAGTTAGCTTTTTCGGAAAGCTGTTGGCCCTTCAAGCCTTCTCTAGTTGCAGGAATGATGCAGATAATCGAGTCGTCTGTATCCTCAAGTTCAATGATTATATTTCGTGATTGGGAGATACTCTTATTCTTTACAATTCCAAGAACTGTCTGGGTCGTGCGATTTGTCGTGCGTATGCCCTCTCGGGTCATTGCCCTTCTTTGTTTTGCAGAGTCTTTTCTCAATTTGGCTATCTGCGGGGATACTGCATTTTGGGTATCAATTCGACTCATGAATATTCGTTTTATACGATTAAAGCGATCTATGAAAAGCGCTAGGAAGTCCTCGACAGTTCCCCCGGAGCCTACCTGTGATGCTTCAGGGTTTTTCAGTATTTGAAAAGACCACTCAGCTTCATTCTCCATAACTGAGCTTGGTAGTGGGGCTTCAATCTCTTTTCTTTCAGGTTCGTCTTCACTTGCTTCAGGCTCTTCTCTTTGAGATGTTTCAAAGATTCTTCCTTCGACAAGTGATTCAACGTAAGGACGTGAGAGAACAGGAGGGTGCTTTTCAGTTTTGTTGGCTATAAGAATTGACTTGATTGTTTCAATGGGAGTTTCTAGATTTAGGATATACTCGAGTGCTTCAGGTGCTACTTGGAGCCCTGACTCAATTAGTAATTTTAACACATTTCGTCGAATCGAGGATGTCAATAGGCCACCGACCTAGGATGTACGTGTTTCTCGTTTTAAACATCATCCATCATGGATATGAATTTAGAAAAAAGAGAGCTGCGGGAAACGTAATAAGCCGCCTGCTTAGAATTCAATTGGCGCCTTCCTCAATTGGGTGAAAAGAGTATGGTTAACATAAGACGACTCCAGCAGACCGGCGGAAAAAATGGAAGTTCCTTTTTGATAATACTGCCTAAAGACTGGATAGTTAGACAAAAGTTGAGTAAAGGGGATCCAGTGGTAGTTGCAGAACGTGAAGATGGCTGCCTAATTGTAGATCCACGGCTTCCAAAAGCTGGTGAGAGAAAGACAACTACTGCACAGATAGAGCAAAATCTAAGGTGGGAAATAACAAGTAGATATCTACTAGGTTTTGATGAAATACGTATTGTTAGTGAAGAGCCCATAACAAATACTCAAAGGGACAATCTAAAGGGGATAATCAAACGTTTTGTGGCACTTGAAGTCACTGAAGAAGATGACTACCAGATAGTTGTGAGATGTCTTGTTGATCCTGCAACCTTACCTGTCAATACTGCAATGCGTAGGATGCATCTTATCACATCAAGAATGATTAGTGATTCGTTGATGGCCTATATCGATGGTGTCAAAGATTTGGCTGATGAGGTTGTCCAGCGAGATGAGGAGGTCGACCGTTTATTCTTTCTGATAGTTCGAGAATTGCGGTCTGCAATTCAATATCCTAGAATGAGTGAGATGATGAATATCGCGCCAGTTGAAGCACTTGATTTTCGGCTTGCTGTTCAATACATTGAAAGGATTGCGGATTTGGCTGTAGATGTTGCACAGAGGGTTGGGGATCCTGTAGACATTTCTCTAAAAAAGAAGATAGAACCAATAGTGGAAAAAGTAAGCAAGATGTTCTCAAATGCATTCAATAATTTGTTCAAGTTTGATACAAAGAAAGTGATATCAGTAATCGAGTCGGAAAGAGAACTGATTTCAGAAACAGGAAAGCTTAGACAGCATATTGTAGCAACTCCTAATGGACAGCCACAAACTCAGATTTTGGTTGTAGATAGTCTATTGAGAATGGGTGAGGCTGCAAAAGATATTGTCGACCTAGCTCTACCTCATAATTAGAGGAATGATCAATGAGTCAGAAACTATTTGGTACTTCTGGAATAAGGGGAACAATAATTGACAAATCAACCCCTGATCTAGCACTTGGACTTGGTCGAGCACTTGGATCATTTTATGGTGGAAAAGGAGTCGTAGGAGTAGGTGTTGATGCTCGAACTTCGCGCGAGATGTTGAAAAGTGCTCTTATCAGCGGACTGCTTTCAACAGGAATGCATGTAGTAGATTTAGGGATAGCACCTATGCCAACTGTGGCTTATTATAGCACCATCAAAGAAATTTCTGCAACTGTCATCATAACAGCAAGCCACAATCCACCTACTGACAATGGATTCAAGTTCTTTTCATCAGGTCGAGAGTTCATCAGGTCTGAGGAGGAATTTTTAGAAAATTCAATACAAAACAAGCAGTATAAGGTTGCATCTTGGGACAAAATTGGACAGATTACAAAGAAAAACATTAGATTGGACTACTTGTCTGATGTGAAAAAATTCTTGCTGAGCAGAGGTGAGTTAAGCAAAGGAACAAATGTTTTGGTTGATTTAGCAAATGGAGCAGCGACAGACTATACGCCAGAGTTGCTTGCAGATTTAGGGTTCTCGGTGACAACAATGAACTCACATCAGGATGGTCATTTTCCGGGTCGACCACCGGAACCATCACCGAGAAACCTTGGCGATGCAATGAAGATGGCTGCAGAGTCTGATTTTGCTGTTACCATGTGCCACGACGGTGATGGTGACAGATTAGCGGTGATTGACGAAGCAGGCGAATTCATTGACCAGAATCGTGTAATTGCAGTGTTTGCTAGGGACGAGGTGGAGAGGAATGGAGGAGGCATTGTGCTCACATCAATAGACACTTCAAGTGTGATTGATGAGATTGTCAACGCTGTTGGAGGATCTGTAATTCGAATGCCTCTTGGGTCTCTTCAGGAGTTTCTTGTCACTGAGAAAGGAAAGGATGTGATTTTTGCCTCAGAGCCTTGGAAACCAATATTCGCCAAATTCGGTTGGTGGATGGATGGGATTACAGGTGCAGGTCGTTTTGCGCAACTTGTAGATGAACTAGGTGAAGGCAGTTGTATGAAGCTGATGGAAACAATTCCCAAGTATCCCATTCTGAGAGACTTTGTTTCATGTCCAGACAAGATTAAACAAACCTTTCTACCAAGAGTGAAAGAACTGCTTATTCCAGAGATTGATGGTGTGGAACAAGTGCTCGAAGTGGACGGAGTCCGAGTAGATTACAAAGATGGTTCTTATGTGCTGATTAGAGTTTCAGGGACTGAGCCAAAGGCCAGATTTTATGTTGGAGCCAAGTCACAGCAGGCATTGGACAAGATTGCAGCGGTAGCCAAGAAGATAATGGAGCAGGTATTGGATGAATTAAAATGAGAAATGGCGCCGGGGATGAGATTTGAATTCGTGCCTCGTGTCGTTTAATTACACGCGGTCTCACGAGCCACAAAGGGCAGCGGTTTTCGAGACCGCCTCCATAGCCACTAGGAGACCCCGGCTCACTTTG
>JAEORO010000034.1 GCA_016840855.1 Candidatus Thorarchaeota archaeon
ATTCTGCAACTGTTTCTGACCTCTCTGATGATACAGGAATTCATCACGCCAATCTGTACTCAATACTTGATGCCCTAGTTGGAAAGGGACTAGTTATTCAACAAGAGGGTCGTCCAAAGGTATACCAATTCGCTCCACTTTCGCATCTAAAAGAAACTCTAACATCAAAACTGAAGCAGTTGTTTGAGGATCTCTCGAAGCTTCAAGAGTCGAGAGTTGCTACAACCACTATACCTGCGCTCATATACACAATTCGCGGGAAAAGTGAGGTCAAGTCAAAGATGCTCTCTATGATTTCAAGAGCTCAGGAAGGCATTCTTCTTGTAGCACCATCACTTGAAGATTTAGGCGAAGATTTTACTGTAGCACTAGAGGAAGCTACAGGGCGGGGCGTGAAAATTCGTTCAATCTTAGGAACAACAAGCGAAACAAAAATTCTACATTTCCAACAGCGTATTAAGGAAGATACACTAGCAATCGACATAGTAATTGACTCAGAGGAAGCACTAATATCAATGCCAGACCAGGGAGTGTGTGGTTGGACAGACAACCCATTGATATCGATGCAACTCGAGGGCTTTCTCGAACAGACTTGGCAAATCTCAAAAAAGGTGTGATTCATGACCGATTACGATGTAATAGTTGCAGGTGCTGGAACCGGAGGCGCGACCACTGCGTACACACTTGCCAAGAGAGGTCATTCAGTGCTTCTCATAGACAGAAAAGAAAAGGACAATATTGGTAACAAAACTTGTGGGGATGCTCTAGGCTCTCACCATATCACTGAGCTAAGAGAACTGGTCGGTATCCCAGAGTTACCAGCTGGGATAGTTGAATATGATGTAAATGGTATTGACCTCATTTCTCCAGACAGAGAACACAGATTGAGAATGCAAGGACCAACAACTACAGGTATGTCTTTCAATAGACTGAAGATGGGTCAATGGTTTGTTGGACTCGCGGAAAGCGCCGGAGCAGAAGTACAAGCATCGACTCGAGTTAAGAAATTAGTTTTTGATGCTGGAAAAGTTGCTGGTGTAAGACTATCCAAGGATGGAGGACCAGAGAAAGAGATCACAAGTCGCATTGTTGTCGATGCTACTGGTGCCACAGGAATGCTCAGAATGCAACTCCCTGAAAGTTCACCAGTGGAACGCAACATTGCTGCTGAAGACAGAATGGTCGCTTGGCGAGATATCTATGAAACTCCAGAATTTAATTTTGAAACCCCCGACATACTGGAAATCTTCTGGAATCAAGAAGAAACCCTCGGGGGGTATACGTGGGTCTTCCCCCAAGGAAAGAATCGTGTTAATGTTGGAAATGGCGTTATGACAATTGAAGGGCATCGTAATCCAAAAGATATTCAATACGATTTTGTAAAGAAGACATGGATGGACAAGTGGGGAGAGCTCAAAGTCATTGATAGTAGTGGAGGAGTTGCACCCATAAGAAGACCAATTGATACCATGGTTGATGATAATTTCATGCTTGTCGGAGATGCTGCTTGCCAAGTGAATCCGATTCATGGTGGTGGTATAGGTTCATCTCTTTTGGGTGGCGCTCATGCAGGAATTGTCGCATCTGAAGCACTCGAAAAGAATGACACCTCTATCGAAGCGCTCTGGGATTACAACCCAAAATATCACAAAAGCTATGGCTCAAAACAAGCTGCACTCGATGTCTTTAGATGGTTCCTATTGAACATCACAAATGAAGATATTGACTTTGCTTTCAGAAAACAAATCATCAAAGCCAGTGATCTTCTTGACACATCCATGACTGGAGAAGTAAAGTTTGGAGCAGGAGAGAAGTTCAAGCGTCTCGTAGCAGGTTTTGGTAAAATACCCTTACTACTCCGAGTGTCGAAGGTCGCAGGTCTCATGAATGACATTCGTAGGGTCTACAGAGAGTATCCTTCCTCACCAAAGGGTTTGTCCGCTTGGAAAGAAAAGCTTGTGCCGATTTATGCTGCAGCTAAAGAAGCATGAGAGACAAAGCGATGTTTGCATATTGGAGCATGTTGAAGCCTTCCTGAGGTCAACTTGATGCGTGTGGTTGGATCTGCAATGGGAATTGAGTTGCATGCTCCAGACGATGCATATTTTTCCTATTTCAATAGTCCATACATTGGGCATGACATCGGTTCTGCAATAGATATCTATCCTCACCATCAAGAATGGAATGGTGATGTTCTAACTCCAGTCACAGGTAAGATAGTAAGAATAAAGAAAATGAAAATGGGTCAGCCAAAGAAGTTTCCTACAAACGATTATGACTATGGAATAGGAATACGTCCTGATGAATCCCAAGCAGATATTGTTCGTATAATGCACTGTGAGCCAAATTCGTCAGAAGGAGAATCAGTCATTGTGGGTGATTGCATTGGGAAAGTAATTCGCTCTCGTTTCTTCAACTTTTGGACTGGACCTCATTATCATGTTGAAATCATGCCCTTGGAGTCTTTTTCGCGTTCAAGCAAATCATATCCACTCGAATTAGGATATAAGTTTGAATCGAAAACTATTCAGTCTTCTAAGGGCAAAATTGATTTTTTAGTGAAATCCGTTAGCAACGACCATGTAATAGGATATGCTGAAAATCTTGGATATAGCTCAATTGGTAACTTATTAGGACTCTCTGCAACAAATGAGGAAAAACAGAGGACAGGAATTCTTGATGGAGGTCTTTCACACTACAAAATTGGTGGAGTAATTGGTACTGATACAATGAAACTAGGTTCACACGTACATCTAAGAGATTCTTCAGTAGGTGCTGTGAGACACACCAAATCTGGTGCATCTCTTTTCATGCGTGGACCTTCAATAACAACATTCTTAGATCAAACAGAATTACGAGGAATTTCATGCTTCATTTACACTAAACATTATACTAGAAAGAAGACACCACAGCTAATTCTGATTCCGAAAACATATGGTCAGTTCATAGGTTTGCTCCAGGAAGGAGACCTTTGCGAGCTCCGAATAACCAACAATAGCAACATGGTTAAAGCAGCTTTGGACAAATAGAAGATGATGAATTTGGTTGAGAGAGTTCGCTTATCCTTGGGTACAGCCATTCAGATTGGAATTGAACCAGGAAATAAAGATCCAAACTTTACGACTGCATTCCTGATGACCTATCGTATGAATGGATGTGAAGCGAATTGTGCGTTTTGTCCGCAAGCTCAAGAAAGTACCTCTGCATCAGACAGACTATCGCGAATCTCTTGGCCAGATTATGATTTCAGCATAGTAGTTCAGAGATGGCCAACATCAGATCTGTTCAGAAGAATTTGCATTCAAACTATTTGTTATCCCGAGGTAGTCCAAGATGCTATCGAGATTGCTTCTGAATTGAGAAAGATCACCAAAATCCCAATTTCTGTAGCAGTCCATCCAATATCCAAAGATAATATGTTTAGATTGAAGGAGGCTGGAGTTTCAAGCATTGGTATCGCCCTTGATGCGAGCACGCAGGAATTATTTGAGGATATTAAAGGAAAAAATCGCGGAGCTACTTACAGATGGAAATCTCATCGTCTGGGTCTTGAGAATGCGCTGCAGATATTTGGCAAAGGAAATGTTACTACCCATCTCATTATTGGTTTAGGGGAAACAGAAAAAGAAGCGGCAGATTTCCTTATTGAAATGTATGAAACCGGGATTAGTGTTGGATTATTCGCTTTTACAAATATCAAGGGTACTTCGCTTGAAGACAAGTCGCCGCCAAATCTCTCTTCGTACCGAAGGATTCAGGTAGTAAGACACTTGATTTCTCTGGGCATCCTAAAATCTGAACAAATAAATGAAAATACAGATGGCAGTATTTCACTTGGTGTCGATAGCAAGATAATGCGAGAAGCCTTATCATCAGGAGCGGCATTCCAAGTAACAGGTTGTAAAGGTTGCAATAGGCCATTCTATAACGAAAGACCTCGTGGTCCGATGTATAACTATCCACGAAGTCTAAGTCAAGATGAAATATCGAAGGCAATCGAAGATACAGATTTGGTGGCGTGAATGGAACAAATCCGGTTCATTGACTTGGAAATACACACCGCATTTGAGAACATGGCTATTGATGAAGCTATAATGCTTGCCTTGAAGGAGGGTATTGTTCCACCAACACTTAGACTATATCGGTGGAATCCATCAGCTGTTTCAATTGGAACCTTTCAGGGTATGTTGGATGAAGTAGATGTTGATTTCTGTAATTCGCGAAGTATCGATTTCATTCGGCGAATTACTGGCGGTGGAGCAGTATATCACGATTTTGAGGGAGAAGTAACATATAGCATAATTTTACCGAAAGGACATAGATTGGCTCCAACAGACATTCTGGAATCATACCGGCTACTTTGTAGTGGGATAATCAAAGCTTTAAATCATCTAGGAATTGAAAGTGAATTCAAACCTATCAATGATGTCAATGCTGGTGGCAAGAAAATCTCTGGAAATGCGATGACACGTCGCCATAGCTGTATGCTACAACATGGAACTATCTTGCTTGATCTAGATGTTAATCTTATGTTTTCAATCCTCAAAGTACCGCAGGAGAAAATCTCAGACAAGATGATTGCTGATGTGAAAGAACGAGTAACCTCGATAAGAGATATTCTTGATAGGGATGTATCTATTGGCGAATTACAGGATGCTCTCAAAATAGGATTCTCAGAGGCTTTGAAGATCGATTTGACCCCTGACAGACTTAGTGACGCAGAACTGCACACTATGAATAAACTCGTTCAGGACAAATATACTACTCATGAGTGGAATTTCTCTAGGTGATTAACATGTTAGAATCTAGCTATAAGGTTCCAGGGGGCAAACTTGTAAAGGTTAAACTTCAGACTTCTATGGGTAAAATAGACGCTATTAAGATACTTGGGGACTTCTTTCTGCATCCAGAAGAAACAATACTGAAAATTGAAGAGTCATTAATTGGCGTAGGTACTCAAGAGCGTGTTATTGAAAAAAGAATTTTCCAGACTTTGAAAGAATTTGATGCAACACTCGTTGGTGTGACAGCGAGAGATATAGCTAAGACAATAATGATGGCATGGGAGTCTGATAAAGTCTAGATTGCGTCAATAGAGATTTTTAGACGCTTTCGTCCAACATCAGTGACATTTTCAATTGTAATTTGTGATTTCTCTAGTTTCATCTCAAATTTGTCTTCAATGCCAAGATAGACGCTCTCTAGTTTTTCAATTGGTGGCTCTGGAACCAAGTCTTTGATACTCTGAGGTTTAATTGGAATTGAAACATCACTTGATCCTTGGAGATTCCAGATTGTGGATACAATATTACTGGCTTTCTCTTTGTCGGCCAAGGGTGTAATAGCATCTATGAAACTCTTTGCTAGATCTTTACCAAAAGGACTTACAGTCATAGGCCCTCCAATCCAATCTCTGTCAAGGTACAAAACTCCTTGGTGCACCTTTTGAGATCTATCCACCTTCATTTTCACATCGATGAATTCTTGAAAACCACCGGGTTTGAGATGAATCTCTTGCATCCCATCTATCATGGGTCTTCTTCCACTCTCTGTGAAATTGAAGAACGAGAATAACTCAGTTTCTCGTAGTTCATCATAACTCATCAAATTCGTACCTCCCGGGAGATTAAATAAAAGACAACTATACACATTAGCCTTTCCCTGTTTTAACTCGACATATCTTCATGGGTCTGATGTAATCAAAAATATCTAATGGACTAATCAGTGGAATTAGTAGCGCGTTTGGTTTGTATATATTGTACTGCAGCTACGCTGAGAGCCAAAATAATCAATCCTACCCAATCAAGAGGTTCAGGATACTCTCCTAGAAACATGAATGACAGAATGACAATCTGCGGCATCATAGTACTATTGATGAGCGTCATATCCACTGCTCTCAAAACCCGCATAGCTCTGTTCCATAGTGTGAAGGCAAGCGCTGTGTTTACAACTGCTAACCACAAGATGTAGAACCAAGATGTCAAAGATAGTGAGGTTATCGGTTCAGATATCAATGCAGCTAACATGAGAAAGATTGCACCGATGGTCATCATGATTCCAGTAACAGCAAGTGGAGGTGTATCTCGTGAGCGATTAATTGCTCGTCCAATAATTGCTGAAACTGAATTTGACAGAAGACTAGCAACACCAATGACGAGCCCGATTATAGACACACCTACAAAATCCAGTGGATAGAAATACAAAAACACACCACAAATACCAGCAAGAACAAGAAGTATCTCGACCGTGGAAGGTCTT
Source organism: Candidatus Thorarchaeota archaeon (assembly GCA_016840855.1). Lineage (GTDB taxonomy): Archaea > Asgardarchaeota > Thorarchaeia > Thorarchaeales > Thorarchaeaceae > SMTZ1-45. The sequence continues at coordinate 6,259 of JAEORO010000034.1, forward strand.
TCTCCAAGCCATGGAATCGCTGAAATGAGCACTATAATTGGCGTGAGGTTCAGAAGAAGTGATAGAGTGATTGCAGGGAGATAAAACAAAGCAAGAAACTGAGTACCTTGAGTAGCAGTAATATAAAAACAACCATAGACGAAAAGCATTCCCCACCACTTTCTTGATCGACCTTTTATTGAAAGGCGTACTTCTGACTGAACGAGAATTAATGCCAACAATACTATTGACGCAATAGAATATCGTAATCCTGCGTATGTCAAAGGAGGAATATCTTTTAGACCCCATTTAATAATAACAAATGATGAAGACCATAATACTGTCACAATCAATGCTTCAACAACTGCTATAATGCGGATACGTCTGGAGTCTTGAGTATCTGGCGATGTCAATTCCTCCAAAATTGTCAAACGATACAATCACCTGACAAATCGATACATTGAAGTAAGAATTAATGTTATGCCGTCGTAAGACGGGTGTTTATATGTATGATAGAAGCGAAATTGGAGATTACTGCTGAAGGTTACTATTCATGCGATATCACTAGAAAGATTCCTGTTAGAGTCATATTGGTTTCCATCAATGGTCCGCTCGGTTTTGGCATCATCGAAAGTCTGACTGGAAAAGAGAAACCACTTCTCGATTATGTGAAAGAGCTAAAGAAATCAGATAGCATCGTTGAAATTCGAGTTACACATAGAGCGGAAGATCAAGTTTGGACAGAAGTCACTCACAAATTAAAGCAGAAATCAATTCATGAAACCATTCTTGAAAGTCGTTGCATGTCAAGACTACCTATAATCATTGAGGCTGGAAAACAAATACATCATCTTTTAGCTCCTGATCAGGAGGCTTTTCATTTAGCTTTTGAGAATCTCCGTTCGAGATTTTCAGGAGTACGAGTGAGGAGTATTCGTAGGTCTCCAAGTGGTTCATATGGTCCGAATCTCACTGAGAAGCAGTTTGATGCACTTAAAATAGCCATGATTAACGGCTACTATGATATTCCCAGAAAGAGTGAAATAAAACAGCTAGCAAAGATGCTGAACATAAAACGAGTCGCTATGCAAGAACGTCTTAGGCGAGCAGAGAGGGCGATTATGCGACAATTTGCTGATGATTATTTACATTAATCATGGACAAAAGTGAAATAGACATGTTGAATTGATACAGTGATTGCGATGGTAGACCAAGAATATTTGCAGGATAAGAAAGTTCAGAAGATTGATACTGATATCAAGGATTTCAAGATCCAACTTCAGAAAGCCGAGATGGACTTGGAGGGATTGGATGCTCGACTAGATGCTGAAGTTGAGAGCTACCGAGCAGCTGCAAAATCAAAACGAGATTCTTATGAAATGATACGAACGCACCTGCGAGAAGCTGAGCGGGATTGGAAATCAGCTGACAAAGAATACCAAGATTCTAAGAAACAAAAGGAAAAATCTCGTTCAAGTCTTAAGAAAGAGGTCGAAACACTTCGCAGAAGAATACGTGATGCTGAAAGAGCCAAAGAGAAACGATTCCGAGAACTAGACAAAGAAAAGCACAAAATCGTTGAGAGGGCAAAGAGAGAAAAGGCTCGTGAGCTCGAAGAAACCAAGAATCAGGAATTAGAGCGAGTCGAGAACGAAAAGCGAAGAGAACTCGGTCTCTAATCCATAGTTGTGTAGGAGATTTCAAGAGTGAACGCATATTTTACAATAGTACTTCTTGGTTTCATTTTATTCTTCATCGTGTGGGGACTTGGCTGGTTTCTTGAAAAGCTTTCACAAGCGATGCTTAGAACTACGCAGGATCCTGGCTCAAGGTCGTGGTACATGCTTGTTGGACCCGGTGTTGCACTGCATGAGTCATCACATGCACTTGGTTGCGTTTTTACAAGAACCGAGATTGTTGAGTTCAAACCTATCAATGTGGAGCGGAAAGGAGATCAAATAATCTTGGGATACGTAAAATACATGAAACCCAAGAGTCGATTCAAGAATGCAATTATTAATCTAGCACCTATTGCAGTTTCACTAGTTTTACTCATCTTCTTCGCGTTTGGAGCAACCTATCTTGTACCAGATAGACCCGAACTTGGAACTAATGCATTGAATCTATTGAGTGATCTAATAAATTTGAAATCAAACCCAGCTCTTCTCTCTGATTGGATCTATCCATTGAATGCGATTGGCAGTTTTGTCTATACCTTCCTTTATACATTTGCAGGATTAACCGTCATTAATCCAGTATTTTGGATCATAGCTTTTCTAGCAATGACAATCATGTTTTCTAATGCACCGTCTAATGTCGATATCGAAAATGCTTCAGCTGGACTCAAGGTAATATTAGTGTTCAACATCGTCTGGTTGATTGTTGCATATTTCTTTCCACTTGCGGGATGGATATTATTTGGTCTATATGAAGCGCTAGCAGTACTTTTCTCTCTCGCGCTTGCATTCGCTGCAGTTGGATATGGATTCTTCATTCTAGTTGCGGCAATGGCCAAACTAAGGTCTCCATTTCAGATCCTTCCATTCTTAGGATGTATTTTGACTGGACTTGCATTTTGGGTTTATGCCCCAACTATATCACTAGCAATGCAAACGATTGTATCGATTGGAATTTTTATCCTCATAGCTGTGCCAATGTTAATGACTAAATCACTCAGAAAGTAAACGTAATACCTAATGTCTTATTCAGACTCCCGAATCTATCTTCAGTGTCTAGCCATGGCAAAGATAGACCTTATTCGGAGACCTTCTTTAATTAGTCCAAGGCATCTTTTACGATATGTCTTCTTCACTGAGATGCAGGTAGAACAAGCTTCCAAAATCCTCAATACAATTATGGCTAATGATGGAGTGATTAAGGATACCGACTGGGAACGTTTTGTGTTATCAAGTAGAGGTCTCTATGTCAAGGTAATGCGAAAACTTCGTGATGTGGGCTTGGTAGAGAAGCGGATGGGCGAGTTTCGACTCACAGAAGACTTCTCTAAGGCCATGGCTAAACTTGCTGATTACTGGACTCAAATTGTAAAGAGTTTCAGTGAGGGTGATAGGTCAATCGAGTTCTAGAATTCACCGGAAACCATTAGTCAACCTTGACTTCGCCTTCTTTGATATCCATCTTCTTAAGTGTTGACTTGACAGTTTCACCATCAATGTCGAGAACTCCAAGTTTGTGTAGTTCTCTTGCCCATTTCATAGCTTGACCCTTAGGAACTCCAAGAGACTTACCTAACTCAGTGAAGGTGACTGAGCCTACTTCATCCACAAGAAGGAGAACCTTTGTGTTACCTTCCATTCCTAGAACCTTAATGTAACGTTGAGTCCGTTCATTTGAAAGGTCTCGTTGCTGCAAGGCGATGTCTCTTTCTTTCTCCATCAAACGAGTAGCTTTTTCAAATGCTTCTTTTTGCATTTCAATGATCTTGACTTGTTCCTTGGTTTCTTTGTTCTCTCGTTCTAGTGTATGTATCTTTTCATCCATTTCCTTAATCTCTGAAAATCGATCTTGTATTTGATTGAGTTCAACCAATCTTTCTGCAGCTTCTTTTTCAGCAGCTAGCTTGTCTGCAATAAGATCTTCAATCTGTGTTTCTAATTGCTTGATATTGGCTGCTGCAACGTCTCCATCTTGACGTCTTTCTTCCAAGGTTGTTTCGAGAAGCTTAATCTTTGAGTTCAGCACTTCAATCTCTGCCTCTGTTTTTTCGGTCTGGGGTTTGGCAAGTGCTGCTTCTTCTTTGTATACCTCAATCTTACCCCATGCTTCATTTAGCTCATGTTTCAGTTCTTCTGCTTCTTTCCTTGCTTCCTCGATACCTTGGGTTCTTTTCTCAATCAGTGCATCTTTGAGAAGCAGATCATCCTTGAGGTCTTTGACTTCTTCTTCTAACGCGGTTACACGTCGATCGTACTCCTCTTTGGAGATTTCAAGTGCTTTGCCGGTGTCAACCCTGGATTGGAGATTTCGAATCTCTAATTCTAGTTTTGTAATTTCCTGCTGCTTTTCAGCCAATTCTGTCCTTTGAGCAGCTGTTTCCTCTTCTAGGCTAGTCATGAATGACCTAACGATATCTTGTTGTTCAACAATTGTCCTGCGTAAGTCGACTTCAGACTCTCGGACGCGAAGGGCAAACTCCTTGAACCTTTCCTGCGTTTGCTCAACAATTTTGTCAACAAGATCTTTTTCCAATGCCGAAAACTCTGAATCTACAATGTCAACAAACATCGACTCAATGAAATTCTTATAGAACTTCATTCTTAGACGCTCGACCATCTCTTCAGATATTCGAGTCTTCAAATCCACTACATTCCCTCTAAAAGCAAGTAGTTGCGCTGCGAAAACGCCAACTACACCTCGTTGAAGAGATGATATATCGGACCTCAGAGTTTCTAACTTCCTTAGAAGAGCGTCAAATCCCGCAACAGCATCCTCATCACCTGTGACTTCACGAGGTGCTGATGTTTCTAGGTGCTCTACGAAATCGAGCGCGAGCGCTGCAGCGGATATTAGGTCTTCACCGTTTTCCACTGGCATGACTGTTTCGCCAGTTTCATCTACACCTTCCGCCAATCTCTCAAGCTCAGAATCAGAAAGAACAGCTCCTTTGAGGGCTTCATCTAGTGCAGCTTTTTCCTTGTCGGTGAGTTTCTTTCCAGACATCATTTATTCCCCTACAGCAAGCTCATTGTGTACAACGCTTCGCTATGTATAAGCTTTGCGAGAA
>JAEORO010000178.1 GCA_016840855.1 Candidatus Thorarchaeota archaeon
CCAGTTGAGCAGCAATAAACAAAACCCCAAGTGATGTCTTGGGTGCATATTTCTTCAAGGCGAAAGCTATACCATAGTGGCCAATGAACATAGAGCTCACACTTCATGCTTGTCTGTATAAGACATTGGTAAAATCGAATCAAAAATTTGAATCTTCTTGTTTCTAACAAAGGGTTACATGAGTATTGATCGCAGGCAAGAGATGAAAGTATCCTACTCATAGTTGAAGATTTACTACATCTAGACTTGTGTTCGTTACCATCTCTACTCTCTGGATGAGTATCCTTATCAAAGGTCCACAGGAATGACTGCGATGAGTAGCAGATTCTTAGACTGCAACTTCATTATCGATAAACCATCTCATATCGCAGACATCATCACCATCAGACAAGCAATGTTCTCTCTGATATTTCCCGCCTTCAACAAGAATTTTGGCTACAGAATAATCAAATGTACACCAAGATCTTCTGAACAGAGTCATTTCTTCTTGTCCAAACTGCTTATAGAACTCATGAACTGCACATGAATAGAAATCCATACAATACACATCATTGTCTTTGTAGAGTTCTGCTTTGTAACCCGGCTCACTATATGGAAACTTTAGTCCGTCTTCGAGGCGTTTTCCGAGAAACGCAGTCCTATCTTTTGATCTTAGTTTTGCCAGCTTTAACCTTAGCGGATCGTATATTGGGACTATGCCTTTGGAATTCATACGAGCTTGCCATATCATATCTCCGACTAAATTCATGGCGTAGTTTGATTCTATCTTTTCTTTTATCAGGGCTCTGTAGATGGCTAGGTCGATTAATCCACCATACTCATTCATGTAATTACCAATCTTATCAAAATCTTTGAAGTATAGCATCAACTCTTGAATATTTGATTTTGCTTGGAGAATTATTCTTTTTATTTCTCCGAGAGTGAAGCGGCCAAATTCCGGAAGTCCATCCCTTCTACATCTCGATATTAATACTTGAAAAATCGTTTTTTTCTTCGCCTTCCATACCGCCCTTCGAATGATTGGTTTCACAAGGGATCTTAATCCTATTGCCATCTTTAAACGAACTCCTGAGATTGCGCGGCTGCACACGAGCTTTTAGGATGTATCATTAAAGCAAAAGCAGTTTTATGAAAAATTATAATGAGGAACAATCAATTATCAAAGTCTTGCTCTGGCAATCGATTAAAATGAAAGTGGAATCGCTTGCTTCAATGTTACCTAGTCCTAGATTTTACTCCCCTGATTGCATGCTCAATCAAAGTGTATACCGATTTCAGAGTAACTTTGTCAGGGTCTCGTCCAACTGGATAGCCTGCAATTCCCAAACCTCCCACCTTAGTATTTCGGAACATTATTTCGAATGCCGCCCCAAGCTCTGAAACATTGGGCCCTCCTTCTGAAGGAAGCCCGTGTCCTGGTATATCCTTAGGATCGAGTACATCAATATCAACATGAACATAGATGATGTCACTAATTTCTCCAAGGCGGTCCATTTGTTTGGTAATGATAGGATTGAGTTCTCGAATGTCATCTGCTGTGACGTGCTCAATCTCACTTTCATCAAGAATTTCCTGTTCAAGAGAATCTACATCCCGAACTCCGACCATTGTGATGTGCCTCGTGGGGATTGGAACCTCTAGTCCACATCGCTTCCTTAGTCTTTCTAAGCATAGACCTGCTGCAATTGCTACGGGCATTCCAGCAAGAAGTCCGCTAGGGGTTGTTTCAGGCGTATTGATATCGCCATGAGCATCGAGCCATATCAAACCAACTTTACGTGGTTTTGCATTTTGGCCTGATTTCTGAAATCCTCCTAACATTCCCATCACTCCATCGCAGGTAGGAAGGAGTCCAATAGTGAACAAGTTTCGTCGCAATTGATCTCCTACAATTTCTGCGAGATGGTGAGAGGCAAGCCCCAACCTATTCCAAGCGCCGTACTGATTTTCTTCTTCAGCACTGAGTGTAGTAGTCTTTGATTCTATTACATCACACCCACTTGTTTCAAGAACCCTTGATAATCCGCTTCTCTCGACAAAATCTGGGGCTGAGTGCAGCCTTTCAAGAATTATATCCCCGCAGTGTGTTAGCTTTGCTATCCCTACTCGATTAGGCATCTTGACAAACAAACCTCACCTTGAACTCTATTCGATCTTACTCATTTTGGACCTTTAGAGTCTCATGAATTGCGCATATTTAATATCAATAGGAGTTCAATCTTTATTCTCAAATCAGAGGTGAGAGGTATAGACTCATTATTTTTGAATAATCAAAAATGATGAATAATCAGGCTGCTCTCTTCCCACATGCAGACTTGCTAAGATGCTAAAGCATATGTTTCACTGAGAGGGCTCGCGCAATGACCAAACATGCCCGTATCAAACAGGACAAGAGCTGAGTCTGAAATTAATCGAATACTTCATGATGCATTCGAATGGGCTCTGACCAAAGATCAAGCCCTCTTCGAGAGCATCTTTGCGAAGGATGAGGATTTCTTCACTTTCTACCCAGACTCCAAAAGCACTGTCAGAGGCTGGAGCCAGTTTGAGAAATACCTTAACGGATGGATGGACCCGAGGAATGTGGCTAAGGGCTTTGAGATTAGGGACCTTCGAATCGTAGTTTCGAGGAAAGGCGACACTGCTTGGTTTTCAGCCATAGTGGATGATGAAGGTGAATTCGATGGCAAACCATGGGGAGCTAAAAATGTTCGATGGACAGGTGTTCTTGAGAAGCGGAGTGGGAGTTGGAGAATCTGCCAACAGCATATGTCAGATGCTAACGATAGACGTCGTAGTAGCAGCTGAAGAATATCAGTCAGTCTTTGAATGAATTCATAAAATCTAATTCTTTATTTGATTATTTTACATATAGAATATGGACTCAATGGAGTTCATATATAGAGAGGAAATAACTTAGGATGAAAGTGAAAAAGAGAGATGGTTCGACTGAGGTGTTCATGCCCGAGAAGGTTGTGGTCAGCGCTGTGAAAGCAGGAGCTCCATACGAAACAGCTCGTGATATAGCTAGCTCGCTCTCGAAGAGATCTGAAAGTAGTATCAAGAGTTCAGAGATTCGAACTTATGTGCTATCAGAGCTCCGCTCGAGAAAAGCAGCCACTGCTGCTGATTCATGGGAGGCCTATGATCGAACGCAAAAGAAATCATGAAATATATGCCATTATTATTGCAATAAGATAATCACTTCATTGACCATTCAAGTAGCATTGCTGATATATTTCTTAACAACCCAATTGATAAACGAAATAGCGTTGCATTAGAGCACTTTGGAATCTTCCCCGAAAAAAACGCAGCAAATTGCAAGGTCATTGTGCAGGAGAATCTTGTAAATAATCTCACCTTTGACAAATCGAATTGATGCCTTTGCTTTGTACTTCTTAATGAACTCACTAAAAACTTCCCGAGTGACTGTGGTGAATTTTATACTCGTGCGAATCTCCATGGAATATGGTGCTCGGATGATTAAGTGTTATCAAATCAAAAAAGGGAGCTATGTTTTTCTTTACTCCACGACCAAGAATTGAATTGTGAAAACCTATATATCAAAAGGGTAGTTATTATTGTATTAGCGCATTGGGACATGTCGTGGGAGTGGTGTAATTGAAGTATAGAACTATTATTGTAATTTTCATCATCAGTCTTTTATCACAATCAATAATTATCAACCCAAGTCAATTTGTTACTGTATCCCCAGAGTCAGACAGTCTTCTCTCAGGAGCTTACGTCGATAAAGTTCTCTACAGATATATGGGTCCTCCAGACCAGACAGTATCGGCACTGGAAGCAGGAACTATTGACACGCTTTATGGTTATATTAATCCCATGCATGAAGATACATTGAAGCTAGAATCAGATATCGAACTCCACTACAGGATTCAAAACGGTTATCGTCAGATTGCCATAAACTGCCATGAATATCCTCTTAACATAAGTGGATTGAGAAGAGCCTTTGCCTATGCTTTTAACAAGACTAGAGTGATCAATGAGATTCTAGATGGCAATGCAATCGAACATGACTCTCTAGTTCCACTATCGAGCACTTGGTGTATTGAGGATAACCTTCCTTGGCACTACTACACAAATCAATCTGATATTGGAAATCAGATTCTTGATGATCTTAACTTTCTAATTGATGGAGAAACAGGTTTTAGACTTGCACCTGATGGTAGTCCCTTTGACATTGTTGTTGAGTATGGTGAAGGTCCATTGCCATACATTTCTTCTGAGATCTCCCAAGTTGCTGTGGATGCGTTGAGGTCTCTTCATATTGATGCTCAAGCTCAAGGAGAGAACCCTGCAGCTTTAATTGCCCGGTTGGCCAACCATGACAACTATGACATGATTTTCTACGGTGATGAATTTCCAGTTAACGATGTTCGTTGGCTCGCTTACGACTATTGGTCAGAATACGCAGATGCTTTTACTAAGAATCCGTCAAACTTCAAAAACGAAACATATGATGAATGGAGGAATCAACTTCTAAATGGTACAACTTACGAAGAAATCTTTGAAGCCTCGGCTGCCATGCAAGAAATCCTTCACTATAATGTTCCGTGTTTGGTTGTATGCGTGAATAGGTATATTGATGCATTTAGAACTGATGAATTCACTGGGCACGTCGATGATCTTGCTTGGGGCGTAGCTGGACCTTGGACTAACTTAAAAGTGCATATTAACAGTGAAAGACCTTTTGGAGGAACGTTTACTATTGGAATTTCTGAAACCCCGTCCTCGTTCAATATATTCAATCCCACAACTCTTGAGAATCTCATGATTAGTAATCTATACTCAAGTTTGTATAAGATTGGCCCTGACTTCAAGCAGTACCCCGACCTTTCGGAGAGTGTTTTAGTTGAAAGGCATGCTGACAATCCATCTGTTCCAAGTGATTGCATGTGGCTAACCTTTGATATTCGATCAAATGCGATTTGGTCCGATCTTATACCTCTTACCGCGCATGATGTAGCATTTACATTCAAATATTATTTTGAATCTTTTAAATTTGGGAACCCTGCAAGTGTTCCTTTCACCGATTTTGTTGCTGCAGAGGTCTTTAGTCCTTACAAGGTACGAATCGAATGCAACAGTGTATCTTACTGGGATGTTTTGGACTACATGAATGCTAAAATAATACCTAAACATATCTTCAACGATGAAACAGGTATTGGTTATGATGGATGGTTGAGCTGGAATCCTGTCTTTAATAGTGGTCATCCACATGTGACTTGTGGACCATTCTATCTATCACACTATGAAAACGATGGGTCCTATGAATTTTCACGCAATCTTTTATATCACTGGCCATCAGGTGCAAAGCCAAAGGTACTTGCTTCCACAGATATGACGTATGTACAAGGAACTACTGGAAATCAGATTCATTGGATAGTTGAGGATGATAATCCTCTATCCTATTCCATATTCCAAAACGATGAGATGAAATTAGCAACCATTTGGAATGAGTCTGATATCATTTACAATATTGATGGATTAGCAGCAGGAATCTATAACTACACTCTTATTCTGCTTGATAATTCATCAAATATTGTTACTGATACAGTCTGGGTTACAGTCGTTCCACCCAATTCCTTTGACAATCTCATTATAGGAGTATCACTTGGTGTTGCTGCTCTAGTCCTGTTAGGAGGAATTATACTATACAAGAAAAGATGACTCGGAAAAGATGTGGAGCTGACCTTTTCTCAATGCTTCAAGTTCTTCCACAATCTTTGGTAGCAAGTACTAGATACTTTCCAACGTAAAGTGAATGTAGTCCTGAGGTGGGGGTTTCAACCCGAGATGTCTTAATCTAGCTCCAATTTGTGCCCGGTGAGCTGTGCCATGATTTACTACATGGTACAGAACATTCCAGACTTTCATATTCTCCTGAAATGGCATTTCCAAATGCTGGTCATTAAGGCCATCAAGATACACCCTCATCTCTGCTTCCACTAAATCCCATTGCAGTCTTATCTCATCGGGCTTTCCAAAATTCTCTGGGTTATGAAGGCCAATATCTGGTTTTCCTCGAAGTCCACGGAACCATCTTTCATCCACGCTCATAATGTGAACGAATTGATTTCTAATAGAACCAACTGATATCTTGTCTAATCCAATCAATTGTTTCCACGAGAGATTCTCGATACAGAAGTGCCAAAACCTCCTATTTAACGTGAAGTGATACTCGTATAGATGACGGATGTGGTCTGTGTTCATTGTTCTTCTCCTTTCTGATTTCACAAATCCTCATGTATCTTCCCTCTTAGGGTACGATGCCCATAATGCAATGTGACTAGCAATGCAACAAACACGTATAGAACCATGTTGTAATAGACTCCTAGGTCTGTCTGTCCAAATGGAAAGATGCTTGGTGTTAAGTTGAGCATCACATGAAATACTACACCGGTCAGAATTGAATTTCTATTATTATTATAGAACCAAGTCATGATAATCGATAAGGTAGTTGTGTTTATCATAAAGACCCAGAGCGGCGTCTGACTGTACACCTCAATCCCTCCTGGAAAATATCGTAGAGGTAAATGCCACAATCCCCATGCAAGACCGATGATAATAGAGGTGACTAATGCTCCCCATCTGGATTGTAATCGTTCAATGGCATAACCACGCCACCCAAACTCCTCGCGAAATGCGTTTGATATAGGAATGAATCCCACGATGAAAAGAACTGGAATCATCCATAATTGTTGAAACAAGGGAAGTTCTGGAACCGGTCCTCCTGAAAGAATTCCGAGGATTAATGCACTGACATTGATTATTGGTATTAGAAATAGAAGTGGAAGCCACCATACTCTGCCAATTCTTCTTGGGTCAACACCTCGGTTGAGGACCTCCCTGACTTTTGTCTTTCCCTCCTCTCTGTAGTAGAGTAAGAGTCCCAAAATGGTGGGGACTGCTCCACCACAGACATTCAGGATGATGAATATTACATCATCTAATGCTACTGGAAGAAGATTGAATGTGTCAAGGACACCTGGCAACCATATCAACCAAGATATGGCAATTGTTAGAACAAAAAACAGCAAAGGCGATCCTTTCTGTGATTCAAGATTCTCAGGCATGTCGCTTCAGAGCACCTCCCCCACATCGCGAGCCGCGTGAGATTTTAATATATTGCTTGATACTGAATCTACGCGAACAATCTAGATTGCCATGAGATAGAACATGAAAATGAACAAGTCTGGTAAGAAGTGGATTATCCACGCCCAAAAGAAGCCCTTTGTTTCAAGCAGACTTTTGCCTAGGAACCACCCAAGGAATGCAGAGAGAAGTACACCTAGTACTCCATTGGGCACTCCATAGTAATGACCAAGTCCAAAGTAGACTGTTGTAATCATGAGTGCTTGTTGCTTACCAATCTTCTCCCAGAGAACAGATAGAGGAGCAGCGCGTAATGTGAACTCTTCGTTGAATGAATTCATAGTCGCAATTATGGCTGCAATTGGAATGATTGTTAGAATATCGAGTGTTGGGTCTTCAGGTAACCCCCACGCACCAATCAGAAAAACCAAGGTGAACACAGTGAAGATGATTGCAAAGATTGAACCAATCCTCGTCCATGGTTCAGGTTTCTTCATTCCAAGCAATCTCGATGGTTCAACAGGTGCTCTAATATCTCCTTTTCTAAGAAAGAAGTCGGATCTCCTCAAGCCCATTGCAAGAAGTAGAACAATGACGACAAATGCAGGTGCAAGTCTGAGAACATGTATCATAATCTCAGAAACCGGAATAGGAAGAGTTCCAGTCCAATCTGTCCAAAATGAGCTAGATCTGAAATATGGAATTAAGCCAAAATTCCAGGCGCCACCATACCCAAGTAGGAAAATTGTAAGGAGAATGAGCACAAAATTACGGAGTAGTTTGAGGTCGTCTATCACCAGTGTTGAAACAAGAATCACAACTAACCCCAGAACATGAATCCAAGGCCACCAGATCGGTTCAGCAGATGCTAATTCTCTCCACAAGATTATTGCCAGGTTACTTGTCAACAGGACTGCTGCCCAAGCCACAACAAGAACCATTTTTTCCTGATTATCTGGTGACTCGTCCAAGGATTGTTTTGATTCCTCCAATCATTCTCACTTGATCACGTGCGAACTAAAGGTAGTATATTTCTTTTTGGATGAACATCGTGTAGTTGCTATCAATATCTACCCTGATTACTGAGTAACGCCAATTTTGTCAATGAATTAACCTTATTACTTGGACAAGTTGAAATGCGCTTCACTTTTCCAAAGGAGTAAAAAATAGTGAAGGAGTTCGGCGCGAAGCATCAACTCGCTTTATTCTTTGTACTTACATTATTTCTTGGATGGTTTTGGTGGGTGCAGATGGTCCTAAACCTCTGGCCTCAAGAGTACATCATCGTTCCCTCCTCACTTGGAGGTCTCTCACCTATTCTCACCCTTGTTATTCTCCAGAAATTGTCATCACAAAAAGTTGACTTGGATGGTATTGTAAAAACTGCTCAAGTCGGTAGAACGCATTTACTCTGGCTTGTCATAGGTGCCTTTCTTCTACCAATCATTTTCACCATTGGGAACCTACTAAATTATGCGTTGGGATTCGATACCCAATTAATTCTTCTCAACCCAGGTCCTGACGAGCTCGGTTGGGCTTTACTTGCAATTGTTCCTCTCACCTTCTTTCCAGGTCTCATCACAAGTCCACTATTCGAAGAACCCGGTTGGCGTGGATTCGCCCTTCCCAAGCTTCAGGCGAAGTTTGGGCGTGAGATAGGAAGTCTTCTTGTAGGCTCATACTGGTGGCTGTGGCATCAAATGTCCAACATCTCATTTGGTTTATATCCCACTATCCTTGGTTATTTCTCAATGCTGGGTCAATCTTTTGCGATAGACTCGATGTTTAATCTCTCTCGCAGAAACTTGCTTGTTGCGATGTTCGCACACCAGTCATTGTTCATCACATTTACATACCTCTATCGCAGCTCTAGCTGCCCCTCCATAATGGTCGTTGTTGCATTGATCTGGATCTTTGTCGCTCTGCTTCGTTATCGCGAGTGGAAACTTGGCCTACCATATAGCCTGAGTTCTAATGAACCACTGGAAAAACCAATAGAATAATACCCACAATCATAATTTATTCGTGGCATGGTTCAAATTGCCTCTAAACGACACAGAACGCACTATATTGACAATGTAAAAGAATAAAACAAAATGTTACACTAGTTTTTGCTAAGTTGGCGATTGCTAATTATGAATGTAAGTAAAACGAATCAACCAAACAAAACAGTCCCACTGCAAGAGATGTTCTCTCATCTGGGACGTCCTTGTACAGTCCCTCTCATTTTTGCGCTTGGTGAGCGCTCCTACAATACTGACATTCACGAGCTACGAAACAGTGTTGGCATGAGCGAGGGCAAGAGATTGAGCGAAGCCACAATTTCAAAATGCCTTTCGAATCTCACAGAGATTGGTCTCGTTGAGGGTACTGTGCATGCACACTCACCTTTGAAGGCAGAATATTGTCTGACTTCGAAGGGTCAACAGCTATACCGACATCTGCTTCAAATACGCTTGTTAACAGAGCGACTCTCATTGGAACAAGACTATATTGACAGCATCTCAGCTTGCTAAGTTTTATTGGATGGGACCAGGGTTCACAATGAGCCCTGTATCATCCTTTAAGCCTGAACAGTTTTATTGAGGTCCTGCACTGCTCAGACCAATGAGCCGCGAGATGTCGAACAAGTCCATTGATTATGATAGAGTATCGAAGGTCTACGATAATGTTAGAGTTGGAGACCCTGAAATGGTCTACCAGATTTTGCAAGGAATCAATCTCACAAGAAAGTCATTAGTTCTTGATGTTGGATGTGGTACAGGGAACAACACTTTGCTCTTCTCAGAAGCTACGCCAGCCAGAATAATTGGTCTTGACATCTCATTTGGAATGCTGGAAAAGGCGCACGAAAAGACGAAACGCGTGCCAATGGTCCAATCACCTGCAGATGTGCTCCCGTTCTCTACAGAAACCTTCCATTTTGTATTCATGACTGAAGTCATACATCATCTACCTAGTCCACAGATAGCAATAGAAGAAATCTTCAGAGTTCTCCGTTCAGAAGGGTCATTATGTATAGTCACACAGTCGCACAAACAAATTGACGGTCGAATAACATCGCGATTCTTTCCAGCCTCAGCCAACGTAGACAAGGAACGTTACCCGGATATTGATGTTATTGAGGAAATTATGAGTCGCACAGAATTCATCAAAGTGAGTCACAAAGAATACCAGTTCAAACCAATAACACTTGGTGAAGAATACCTCCAAACCGTGGAAAATCGTGGTTATTCTATGCTTCATAAAATTAGTCGCGAAGCCTATGAACAAGGTCTTCAAGACTTAAGGGCTGCTTTTGCAGGTGGTGAAGAACTGATCTATTCAGCAGGATACACCTTTGTATGGGCAAGTAAAGAGTAATATCTATTCCACAACAATCTCTACCGTGCACTCACTCTCCAAGGTTCCCCTGAAGATCTTGCTGACTGTTAGTTTCGTCGTTCCAGTCCCAACTGCTTTGAAAAACCATGTGCCCTTTTCTGCATCTCCACCTGTCCAGCCGGGATATTTCATTTTCTCTGGATATAGATACTCGGTTTCGGTACGGACATGTCTGAGAATTGACTCATCTCCAATTTCAAACTCCATATTTTCTCCAACAGAACCATGACGATGAAACTCAAAGGAAACCACCGTATCCAAACCGATTCTCACACTATCTCCATCCCTATGACATTCAATCCTCCTGACTTCTTTCTCATCTGGTTTCATACTATCACCTACTCGCCAAGTTGTTGAGCTATTGATTTTCTCCCCTTTATACCTCTGTAAACAACGATCGCTATTACCATTACAGTTGCTCCGCTCAAAGCAATGATCAAAAGAGTCGTTGTTTGGAAGCCACCCTCTACAATCGTCGGCATTCCGGGATACCAGTGAACAAAAATAATGTCGATTAAATCATTCCCAAAGGTGGTATATCTGTGCCTGAGATAACTGAGTGTGCCATTCTCCCTCTCATATCGCATCTCGACCTGTACTGTGACTTCACCCCCTCCAACAGATGGCATGATACCTGTCCCAAGAGTGCCCCATTCATCCTCCGTTTCAATCAATGTGAGACCTTCAGTTTCCGTGATGTTTTCAATTTCTGCAAGAAACTCCCAATCACCAACTGGTATTACTAAGCCCGTCAGGTCTGACTGAATGACTTCGGAGTCATTACTTCTCATAAGACTGCAAAAGGACCGAGGGAGTTGTTCAGACTCGTTAATTAGAGTTTCAATAGGATCAAGATGGTCAATCCTTAGAATGACCTTTTCACCCGGTACCAATCCAGCAAGGAAAGGCAGTTGAGCTTCTATGAATGCCCTATTGTAGTCATCTTCGTAGAACGATCTCTGCAGAACATATGTGAACTCCTCGTCTGGCGCTACTCCCCATTGAAGTGAGTTATTTGGTTGAGCAAACACTAGACTGGTCAATGGTGTGAAGAGAATTGCCATGAATAGAACCGACGCAAGGAGTCTGGATTTCATCTCAATCAACTAGTCTACTTTTTGATGTAATGAAGGTATTCATACCTGAAGAAAATCAGAGCACCTCAAGCAGGTCTGCAATATGCTCAATCACGATTGTATCAGAAGATACCTTCTCCTCTTCCTGAGGGTCGCACCATGTCAACAGAATTGGAATCATCCCTGCGTTTGTAGCGGCTACTATGTCTTGTTCAACAATGTTGCCGACATACACACATCTGTGAGGATTAGTACCAAAAGTTGCTGCGACTCGAATCAGCATATAGGGTGAAGGTTTTCGATACCCGGGCACATTGGTATACTCGATCGCATCAAATAACTGTAGTATTCCAGAGTCTTCAAGCACAAGTGCGGGGTCTGTAAATCTGTTTGAGGCTATTCCTAGCTTGAACCCTTGGAATTTCAATTCTTCTAGAGTCTTTTTGCAGTCCTCCATGAGTTCATGACTTGCTATCTCATGGAAATTGTCCCATTCCAACTGATACGCTAGAACGATATCCTCACGGTCTTTCACTCCTAGTGATGCTAGGAGTATGCGATCATACTCTACCCAGTGTTTATGCTCTGGTTTCCAATGGACATCAACATCATTTTCTATCATGTAGTTGGTCAACCATTCGTGTGGTTCCTCGATGGCCGCCACAATATCTTCATCTGAAAACCCTTTTGTGTTTCCTATTCCAATACCATTCAAGAAATCTCGTGTTAGCCCACACATATCTGAAACAGGTCTATAGAGAGTTCCTCCAAGATCGAAGATTATACCAGTGATATGATCCAATTTCATGGCTTCAATACATCAGACAAATATACACTTGTATCCATCGCAATGTACTATGTCATGCATCTCAACTCTTTTCAATGACTTATCATGTGAATGCATGATGAACTATGGAATCTGTTGATGCATCCTTACGGGCTGTAGACAAGCATCTAAAGGCTAATCCAGATGATGCCTCCGCATGGAATGCAAAAGGGGTCTTTCACGCGCAAAAACACGAGTTTGGTGAAGCTCTCAGGAGTCTTGATAGAGCACTTCAAATAGCCCCCAACTTGGCTTCAGCTCATACCAACCGTGGTCGAGTCTTGCTTGCTCTAGGTCCTGAGAAAGCGAATGATGCACTGCACTCTTTTGAAACAGCATTGAAGTTGGTTCCTGATGATGTCCAGATTTTGCATGACAAAGCTTCAGCTCTTCATGCGTTGGGACACACAGCTGAGGAACTAGTATGTGTGAAACGGATTAGTGAGATTGTAAAGAATGAATGGGGAGTATGGGTCCGTATCGGTGACATCGAACTGGAACTTGGTCAGTTCGAATCTGCCATCAAGAGTTATGATACAGCACTTGAACTAAAGAATGATTTAGTCCCAGCATATGTTCGGAGAGCAATTGCCTTTGGAATGCTCAAGCGATTTAAAGAGGCAATAAAATCTGCAGAAACTGCAACCAAGCTCGATCCAGAAAACGCAGAAGCTTGGCTTATTCGTGGCGATGTCTACCTAAAAGATGGGCGAAATAACTCTGCAATGAAAGCTCTCAAAAAAGCTTCCGAGTTGGACCCTGAAGATGCTGCTGTAGAGAACACAATGGGAATGGTTGCATATAGAGATGGCAAGCTTCAGGATGCAGTGAAACACCTCAGAAGAGCCATCATTCGTAAGAAAGAATATCCTACAGCATTACGAAATCTCGGGTTAGTCCTCATGGAGCTTGAGGACTGGGCAGAAGCAGCCAAGACTCTAGAGATCTATGCATCCTATGTGAAAGATGATGCTGATATGCATGATGCAAAGGCAACAGCATATGCACGATTGGATGATTTCTGTTCTGCTTTCGAGAGTTGGGAGAAAGCTCGAAAACTGTACAAGAAAACAGGAAATGACTCTGAAGCAGAGAGAGTAACCGTCTTAGGACGTGTAGCCAGAATTAATTGCAATAGGCAGAAAAAAGCTATCAAAGAGCAGCGGGAACATGAAAAATCCTTGAGGCGATTCTCTGACCGTCATGAGATGAGAAGAAAGAAAGAAAGTCGAAAGTGATCAATTAGATAGAGAATCCATAGGCTTCATCAGCCCCCTCAAAATCCCCCAATTTTGTAAGCACATCCCCAATTCTCTTCCATGCCTCTTTATGGAATGGGTCTAATTTGACCGTTGAACGATATGCCGCCGCAGCAGCTATATCAAATCCCTTCCATTCTAAAAGTCGTCCATAGAAAAACCAACCCTCTACATCATCTGGTCTTGTTAAAAGTAGCATACCCATCATATCCATGGCCAGCGTTGGGATGAATGGTACAGTAAGTGCCAAGAAGATTCCAACACCAAGTATTGCGAGTAGAGGCACCATGACATTATACTATACTTTCAATCTCTTTTCTGCTTTGTCAAACAGCAGTGATTTGAGAAAATGATCAATTCGAAATCGATACTCAGTGAGGCTGATATACCAAGGCCCCTCAAGCCCCAGTGCTTCCTGAATCTCCTCAATTGACTTTCCTTCTTCATGAAGGTTCAATGCGCTTTTCTGAATGTCCAGAATGAAATCGATTCTGGCTTGAATATGTTCGTTCGGGGATGGAACTGGTCCTTTGTGACCATCAAAAAGTACATCGATGTCCATCTCAGCTATTCTCTGCATTGTTTTGACCATGAGAGGAATGTTTTCTTCTGGCATGGCAATGTATTTTCGAGTAGGTAGTGGGACTGCATCAGCTGAAAAGAGCCATTTCCTGTGAGGCTCATAAAATCCAACCATGTTTTGCCAGTGGCCGGGAAGAGGAATCACTTCAAACTCAAAATCTCCTACAGAAAACCCTAAGGGTAACACTTCAACATCAACAAGAGGAGTTGGTTGTCCCCATACAAATTGAAAGAACTCAGGCAGTACTGGCGGGTCTTTTAGAATTTTGATGTCTGGCTCGCAGGCATATATTGTTGAGCGAGGTGAGAACGCAGAGCACCCACCATAGTGGTCTTCGTGTGGATGAGTGACATATACTTCTTCAATCTCAGCTTTGTCTGCATATTTTTTCAGGTCATCTAGAGCATTTGGACAACCAGCATCGATTAGTATGTTTCCGATACGATATGCAATAGCCCACATAATTGGCTTTCCATCTTCCATTGCTGTTCCAGTCTTAACGAGAGTCACGTCCTCGTTATAGATTTCCACTTCAAACATACAGCAGGTTGAAACAATGCATAACTTGTGTTCTTCGGTTATAAGATGTCACGAATCTCCGACAATTGAGTAGAATAGTCAAAGCCAAACTTGCCATGTCTATAACTTCATTCATCTTTTTGATCTTTGAATCTTGACATTTGAAGTAGTGCTACAAGAGGGACTAATGGGATGGGTATTATCTTGGTAGCAATTCCCATCAAGATCATAATGAGTATGACTGTGAGAATCGATTTTTTAGCTGATGAGCGCTGAAGCTCACCTCCAGAAAAAATCCAGAATCTCCTTATTGCGAATATTAGGAGCAGAGACCATGCTATGCCTGTTAGGATGTAGAAGATTATAATCTCGAAGGAAAAGGTCATCATCTCAATATTTTCAGTAAACGGAGAAATGAACTCCAGCATCGCATGTCCTCTAATTGGATATGCCCTCCATGAGAGAACTCCAAATGGTGTTATGCCAAATATGAATGGTCGAGCAGGATTGTCTATAGGTGTGTACAGACTTACTCCTGATGGGATAAGGAGGAGTACTACCAACGGCAGTGTCAAGCGTTCCCTAACGTTCCAATCCGTGGAATTCGCATCTATCAAGGGTGCCTTTCGAACTCGATTTATTATGGTTACAACAAAGAATACACTGACAAGTAATATTGCGATTAGTGAAATGGTCGTTACTATGAAAAGAGTGTCATTCTTTGGTAGCGGGTCTATATCATGTGATCCCGCACTACCTAGTAAAGGATACAAACCATAGCCTACATAATCATCCCACCAATTCTGGTACCACTGATTACCCTCTCCATTGTCTACCGCGTTACTGTACCAATTCGCACTAAACCAGTTCTTAGAATAGGTGTCATTGGAACCCCAAGTCCAGATGCCATTGTGATTGTCATGGATCGAGTTCAGCTCAATCTTGCATCCGTGAGTGCCCTCGAAAATGAAACCATACCAATTATCAAATGCCTCATTCATTAAGACATCGCAGTTCGTGGCATTATCTAACCAAATGCCATAGAAACATGATCTGAGACTATTATTAGCTATCACACCACTTGAAGAGTAGTGCACTCCGATTCCTAGGTTTAGATATGCGTATACTGTGTTATTGAAAAATCTGAAACCAACAGTATGGCTTGCTTCAATACCAGAATATCCATAGAACCCAATATCAATGTCATTCGATATTACTTCAAGATTTGTCGAATGATTTGAAAAGACAGCTGAACCTCCACAACTCAATGTCGAATTAATCAGACTTGAAGCCAAGCAACACTCAAAATAAACGCCAAGAACCTGCACATCAATCTGGCAGTTCTCAATAGAACATGAATCTGAGGCTCTCAAAAATATCCCACGTTCATTTGATTGTATAATACATTCTCTAATTGCACCATTAGTCACATTATCTAGGTATATGCAATATCCCCGCCCTGAATAATCTCTCTCTAAAACACACCTTCTTATGATGAAGAAAACATTAGTGCTTGATATATTGATGCAACTACTTCCTCCCTCTATTTGAAAGCCTTCAATCATATACGGGTCTATCTGGGTCCCGTTCCCTGGCCACCCTTGTGCAATGAAATCTTGATTGCTTGAGATATTGATTGGAGCGTGCGGCGTTGTATCTGCAATATCGATTATATTGACACTCTCAGATGACGAAGATACAACCTGAACGGTACCAATATCGATTTGAGGTGAACTACAAAGAAGGAGAATTGTAGATCCAACTAGACAATAAATCATGATCCACAACGAGTATCTAGTTCGCAATGCAACTCCCACACATATTATGATGAATGTGAATTTAACCAATTCGCAGTAAATCTAATGAATTCTCATATGCTCACTATGTCTTTTCAAGGCAAATAGATATTCTTCGGCAACATGCTGAAGAACAGCTGATTAGTTCCTCGATTTATCTAGGCAGTTTTGAGCATAATTGGTGGTGCGAATTTCTGCAGTCGTTTCAGAGCAAGCACCTTGTCTTGTCTTCCAACTTTCGAATCACCCAAAGCTTGCTCCATGAACTGAATCGCCTCATCATACTCCTTTCGTGGGACTGGAAATGGCACACCATCTTTCCCACCAAATGCAAAGCACATCCTCACAGGATCAGCCCATGATGCTGGCGTACCAAAAATCATCTCTGAGATAAGTGAAAGTCCCCTTATTGTTGCTGGACCTATCCCTTTCATGAATAGAAGGCTCTCATAGTCTGAAGGTTGCGTTTCATAAGCACGTCGTACAGCATCCCAGTCCATTCTGGTTGGCATGACTTTGTAGGAGGGTAATTCTTGAGATGATCCATCCCCATTTATCCATGGAATAAGTGTTGACTGCCCATATGATTTGACGGTTTCGAAATATCTTCTAATTCGAGTGGGGTCTTCCTTGATGATATCTATACTGACGTTTCG
>JAEORO010000179.1 GCA_016840855.1 Candidatus Thorarchaeota archaeon
ACAAGAGATGTCAAAGCAAGAAAAGGAGACATCCACCAAAGAAGAATAAATGATGCTGCAAGCGTTAGTATTTGGCTAGCAAAGCTAATCAGAACATGAATTCCAGTGCTTAAGCTTGTAGCATCACTTGTAACTCTTGATGTCACATTTCCAGCTTGTTCAGCTTTGTGATATGATAAGTCAGCATTTACCAAGTGTCGATAGACATCTTCTTGCACGCTCTGAACAAGTCCTGCTTGTGCTATTGACATGATCCATGTATTTACACCACCCATTACCCAAGACGCGATAGACAAAATCAGGAAAAGAATGGTCAATGTTATTAGAACATCAAAAGACCCCACCTGATACACAGAGTTGATTCCTTCCCTAAGGATGAGTGGATTGATAACTCCAACAATAGTCGCTGCTATAGAGAGGATTGCACCAATCATGACAATGCGTTTAAAGTTGCCAAGGTAGCGAACCATGTTGCCAAGTAAAACTCGCACTGGACGACTTCTCTTCTCTTTCTTCCCCAATAACGCTCGAGGCCCTCTAGGTCCTCCTGGTCCGTGCATCATTATCGTGCACCTCCCCTGCGTCTGGAAACAGTAGCAAGCAGCTCTTGGGCTCCAGGAAGTCTTTCAAATACGCGACGATAATGTTCTGAATCTCTCAATAATTCGTCGTGGGTTCCAATCGCTACAAGATAACCCTTGTCTAAAATAATGACCATATCCGATTCCATTAGAGTTCGTAGTCTTTGGGTAACAGTGATGCTGGTTCTGCCTCGCATTACCTCGTCAAGAGCTTTTCTCATTAGAAACTCAGTTTGAGCATCAACAGCACTTACTGAGTCATCCAATAGGAGAATCTTAGGATCTTGGACTATTGCGCGAGCAATAGCTAGTCTCTGTCGTTGCCCTCCACTCAAAGTCATACCACGTTCGCCAATCATTGTGTTGTAGCCATCTGGTAGATTTACAATGAACTCATCTGCTTGAGCGCGTTTTGCCGCCTCAACAATTTCTTCATCAGAAGCATTTGAGCGGCCAAATGCGATATTCTCACGAATTGTCATTCGAAATAGAAAGATGTCCTGCTCTACAAGTCCTACAACATCTCTAACAGATTTCGTTGATACATTTCGGAGGTTAACACCTCCAACTCTAATCTCTCCTTCACTGGGATCATAGAGTCGAAGCATGAGCTTCAGGAGAGTGCTTTTACCGGCACCGGGACCCCCAATAAGTGCAACCCGCGATCCTCCGGGTATAGTTATGGAAAGATCCTTGAGTGCATAGTGATCATTTCCATT
The DNA here is from genome assembly GCA_016840855.1 of Candidatus Thorarchaeota archaeon. GTDB lineage: Archaea > Asgardarchaeota > Thorarchaeia > Thorarchaeales > Thorarchaeaceae > SMTZ1-45. The sequence goes on from JAEORO010000179.1 coordinate 1,301, forward strand.
GTCGTCACTACCGTATCTGAAACTGACATTATCAAAGATGATATCGCCAGTCCAATCGATATCGAGGACTTCGTCCTCAGGTTCAGACATTGGGTCTACCCAATTTAGGAAATCTACAATACGTTGAGCGTTGACATAACCGCCTCTCAACATGAGGAGCATAGCAGGAAATTGAAAATTAAGACCTTGGAGAGAAGTAAGTAGTCCAAGAATTGTGATTAACTGACCAACATTCAAGACACCATTAATGACTGCATATCCAGCATAAGCAAATGCTAAGGTTGTCATTCCTGCAAGAATCAACGCAGGCAAATAGAATGCAGAAAGTTTTCCTTCTTTTGCAGTAAGGGATTCTTGGATTTTACTCACTTCGTGGAATTTTTGAACTTCAATATCTTCTGCATCAAAAGCTCGGACAACCTCAATGCCTTGAAACACACCCTGTGTTACAGACGTCAATGCCTCCATGTTTTCTGAACGGGTTCGTCTCACAGGCTCGATAGCGTTAGCATAACGGTATGAGAAAGCTAGGTAAATTGGAGCACCAACTAACATGATTAGTACAAATCCATAGACAGGAATTACATAACCACCTAATGTGATTGTAAACATAGCACTAAGACCCGGCAAGAAATCCATTTGAATCAAGAGAAAAGCTGTGACAAAAAATGAAGCAAGACCAGACGCTATATTCCTCATCGCAGGGTTGAGAGAGAAACGAACCCAGGAAATATCCTGCATGGCAACAGCAAGAAGTCGTTTACTATCAAATTCATCATGAAAAGTCATACTATAGACTTGAAGAGCTTCGAAGAAATCTTGCCTTGCATCT
>JAEORO010000035.1 GCA_016840855.1 Candidatus Thorarchaeota archaeon
ACAACAGAGTTTACACACCGAAGGTGGGCTTAGATTTGAACATCAGGCGGAGATACTTAGTACTAGTTCTTGGCATCGTAATCATGTTTTCAGGAACTATAATGGCAGCGACTGTACAAAGTGGATTCGGTTCAATTGCTGTAACAGAGGTTGATTTTCAGGCAGCAGACGGATCGATGATTCATAGTACACTTCAGAAACCAAACTATGCAACTGATACTGAATCACTACCTGGAGTAGTCGTAATTCATGGGATACATCAGAATAAGGAGTGGTTGATGGCATTTGGAATTGAACTTGCAAGACGTGGATTTGTAGTTCTGACAATTGATGCTAATGGTCACGGAAATTCGGAAGCAGGAACAGGTAGCGGAACAGCTGCATTGGAGTATATCACCTCTCTAGACTATGTTGATAGCACTCAGATTGGTTTAATCGGTCATAGCATGGGAGGAGGAATCGCTTGGGCAGCTTTGAATGAGTCTAGCGTCTATGTGCGGGCTCTAGTTCTAGTTGGTTCGGGTTTTCGGGATAACATGTCGTATATACCAAACACCCTGTTGGTAACTGGTAATTTTGATTCTCTATCCAGTTATCCCCGCAATCTCGCTCTGTTAGACCCTTGGTTCAATGTAACTGGGGTAGCAGCAGAAACAACGTACGGTGATTTTGCTAGTAACACAGCCAGACGAGCTGTTTTCCCTTCAACTAATCATCTCATGGAAACAATTGATCCAGTCATTGTAAGTGAGAGCGTAGAATGGATGAAAAACAGTCTGAAGGGTGGTATTGAGGATGAGAACTGGATTACCAGTACGAATCTTCTGTATCCATTGTGGTTAGCGGGAGGACTCATTGGACTGATTGGAGCCCTTCTTACGATATTTCCTCTGATGGCTATTCTACTCAATACGTCACCCTTCTCAGATTTAAAGGGGGAACCAAAAGATGAACCAGCCACTACAAGGTCATTCTATCGCTATGGTATCGTGTACGGATTGGTTGGGGCAATCACCTTCTTCCCATTCCTAGCGATTGGCCTAATACTATCATTCGTAATTCCCTTCCCAGCTTCATATGGACTATCAGTGATGTCTTGGATGATTGGAAGCGGACTTGTTGCGTTACTGATTCTCTTTGTTATCATTAGAGGTAAATCAAATACAACTTTACGAGGTCTGCTTGGAACGGGAGGACAGAAGACTGTAGTTAGTTTGTTGAAGACACTCGTATTAACCCTCTTTGTGTTTGGTTGGTTGTACGGGTTGACTCTAATCGTTGACCTTGTATTTGTATTGGACTTGAGATGTTTCCTTCCTGGACTCCATGATCTCACACTAGCACAGGCAGGCTTGGTACCACTTTACTTTGTAGTGTTCCTCTTTTACTTCTTGATAGAAGGAGCTTGGTTGACAGGCATCATGCTACCCAAGAGCTCTGGAACATGGACCAAAGCTCAATTGAATTGGACCGTGAAGTCGGTATTCATCAAGACAATTCCATACTTCCTTCTTATTGTATTCGAATTTGTAGGAGGTTTCCTTGCAGGAGCACCTTTGCTTCCAGATATGATAGGTTACTCTTGGCTGTTCTTCTACGCATTCGCCCCATGGTTCGCAGTATGTACTGTGGTCACCATGTTTACATATCGTGTCACAGGTAATCGATGGCTTGGTGCTATGGTCAATGCTATCCTGTGTGCATGGCTCTTGGCATCCATTCTAGCACTCAGATGATAGTAAAATAAAAAACGGACGGATCGATGTGTCCGTCCTTCTCTCATTTTTTCGGATGAGTAAACAACCATTCAATCAATCCGGTGCCTAGAGCTCCAAGTTCCGCGCATTCATGAACTGCCATCTCTTCAAAGAGTTCAGTCCGTCCTCCAGAGAAGTTTCGTTCAAATCTGACAAAACTTGTTGTTGAAATCACTGAAGATTTCAGCGTATAGCAGCTACCATCCTCGCCATAGACTTTTGTCAGGGCTCCAATAGGAAAACTTGGTTGTTCATCATGATGGATGGTTTCAAGATCAACTCTTGTGATAGGAACATGACCATCAGCAGTACTGATTCCACCTGAGGGGTGAAACTCACCTTTTACAGTGTCAAGGCGTAGACCTATTGAAATCTCATCGAACTGGGCATGTAGTGCATACCAGCTTTCTATATGCCAGTCACGAGCGCCCCAGCTCTTGTCCCGCTCTCCAAATCCACTGAACTCTATGACCTTTCCGTCAGAGAATTCTATTTTTCCTCTTGGAGCCCCTGATTGTTCAAAATGACCAGCCCATGAAGTTCCACTCCCTTGGCCAAAATCGTACGCCGGAAAGCGACCAATCCATTGGATGTCAGCTTTGATGCTCTTTCCCTTGTATCTGATTCTCCATTCCTTGAAAGGCTCAACAATTTCGTAGGAGAGCACTCCATCAGAGAGTGACTCATGAAAGTCCCTCGGAATTGCACCATCAGGCTCTACAAAATAAGCCTCACGTTCTCCATCGAAGAAGAGTGCAAAGACAAACTCCCTCTTTGATACATTGGGAAGGAGTCCAATGGTTGAGAATCCAGAAACACCAGAATCCAAGTCTACCCAGTTGAAGTAATAACTCTCACGCCAGTCAGGACGTTCATTGGGTTGGTGTGCGTATTCATCAGCAGCATCAAGTTCTACCATGAGGACCACCTATTCAGGCAACAGGTAGAGTGTCGGGTCATCCTCCATTTCATCATCAAAGCGACCGAATCTAATGAATGCCGGATCAGCATCATTGTCCATAAAGTATGGCACGTATTCGTCAATCACTGATTGGGAGATGTTCCAGTCTATCTTGTTGGTGATGCCCACAATGTCAGTATATCTAACAAAACCTCTCCAGTAGGCAACTGCACCAGCCAGCATGAGACGTTTCTTGTCCCATTCTGAATACTTCAAGTATAGCTCAGAAAGTGCAGCTTCAGCAGCCTCTTCGTATGCAGGTAACTCATCAAGACCTAGAGGAATAATTTTCGAGCCCCGTTCTGTGTATGCTGCAACACTAGTAACGAGATTAGAGTAGTCACCTGGCTCGATAGTCATTGTACCAATGTCATTAAACGTAGCTGTAGCACCTTTGATTGTCATAGCCACACCCAACTTCGCAGAGGGCAGCTTAGCCTCGGTATCAGACCATGGAAGCCAGAGGTCCCCCTGACCATCGTGCAATCTTGTGAACTCTGTAGTAACAAGTATCTCATTATCAGAAACCGGATATGGCCCATGATCTATAAGCTTGGCTCGTGCTTCACACTCATCCATGAAAGCATAAAGCTCAACCTGCCCTAATGAACGCCGTATACTTTTCACCTGTTCTGTGTCAACTGGCTCAAGATTATCCTTCAACCAATTCAGAGTGCCATCCCCAAAGGCTAGATTCGTCCCTCCAGACATTGCAACCGTGGGTTTTCCAGTGTTGAAGTAGTTGGTCCCAAGCTTGTACCACTGCTCAAGCATCCACTGCCATTGATTCCTTTTTTCCTCAACTTCTTTTTTCGGATCATTATCACACTTTTCGAAGACGATTCCCATTCGTCCAAGAGAATAGTAAAGCCAGAGGTAGGTAATGGAGAGCGCGTGTACTTCAGACAGTAGTGTCTTGCTCTTTACTGCTAGCTTCTCTGGGGATATTTTTGACCACACCTGCTTCATAACATCGTACAGATGGTTGTAGGTATGATAGCATGAGACCGAGATGTACTCGTTTGTCGGAAAAATTTCAGACTCCAGAAGGCCTCGCTCAGCCAAAATATCTGAAAAAGTGTCTGAGATGTGTTTGATCATCCTGTTTGTTTCGCGGGTGTTCAACATTAGCACTCCTGTTGAGGGTATTGTTTGGTTCTAAAGCTATGTCCACAAAACCGCGAGTATTAAGCATTTCAGAAAGCCAACGTGAAGCTTATTACCTACTACATGTGTCCAGCGGAAAGTCTGAGGAAGGTTGTCATATTGAAGGAGGTCGCACGAGGACTAATCTCACTTAAACTAACAGCTGAGGGTGAGCTCAGATATGTGACAACAATGAAAGAAGTGATTCAACTCCTGAAAGAAGGTGCTGATGGAAAGATTGTTCTTGTAAATGATGGTGGGACCACCTTCTTGGCACCGATTCTATCAAAACTTGCAGGTGTGGTGTGTCTAACTGGAGCCCTCGGATCACATCTAGCTATAGTCACAAGAGAATTCGAAATACCCGCGCTGATGGGGACTAAGATTGAGAGTCCTGAGGAGTTAGATAGAAAACATGTTATGATTAAGCCTGAGGAAGGAACTACAGGAGTGCTCTTCACAACGGAGTGAGTGATTAATTGCAAATGGTTCACTCTCTAGAAATAATTCAGTCAAAAGATATTGAAATTCATGGAGGAAAAGCAGTTAATCTTGCAAGGCTAGCCCAATTGGGTTTTCTTGTTCCAAAGGGAGTTGCAATCTCCAGCGCAGCTTTTGTCCAGATGGTAAAGAGTAATCAGGATTTGACCAATTTACTGAGAAAAGTAGACGAATCAGATGATTTTGAGGATATTTTGGAGATTTCTGCGAGCCTGCAGATAGAGGTTGGTAACTATAGAATGCCTGAGAATTTAGAATCGGAGATTGCCAAGAGCATCAAACACCTCTATGAAATGAGTGAGAACAGGGAGTTAGGTTTTGCAGTACGTTCTTCTGCAACAATAGAGGACCGTAGCGATATCTCGTTTGCTGGTCAAGCAGAGAGTTATCTCTGCGTAAAGAATCAATCAGACATTATTGAGTCTGTGCTGAAAGTTTGGCAGTCTATTTTTTCTGAACGTGCTATCATCTATCTAAAGACTAAAGGAATTCCTATGAACCGTGTGAAAATGGCCGTCATTGTTCAGGAGATGATTCCAGCAGATATCTCAGGCGTGATGTTTACAGCTAATGTCGTCGACAATAACACGGAAGAAGTTTTGATTAATGCAACTTGGGGTCTAGGCGACTCTTTGGTTTCGGGAAAAATAGTACCTGACACTTATATTCTGACAAAGGACCCACTAAGTGTGATTCAACGTGACCTTGGTGGGAAGGAGTTCACTTCTATACCCGACATAAATCAGTCAGCCATTTTGGAAACATCAAAGAATAAGCAATCAGAATTTACTCTTGATGATCAAACTCTGTTTAAAATAGCAAAAATTGGAATGAAAATAGAGGGAGCTATGGGAACCCCTCAAGACATAGAGTGGTGTATCAGACCTGATAGTAGTCTTGTGATTCTTCAATCTCGACCAATAACTACACTCAACGTGCCTTCATCTCATGAAGAGTGACCCCAGGAATAATGCTGATTGCTTGTTCAGGACATACTTGGACACACTTCATACATCCAGTACATTTTGAAAGCCAGATTGCATCAATCCTCCAAATTTCTGGATTGTACGGATCTGGGTGGTCTTCCAGAGTTGGATGCATCAGCAATACTGCGGGATCGCAGACAAACAGACACTTTCTACAGTCTCGCGGGTCGGTACTTGCTCCGGAGTGACACTTTGAGTGATCAATCGTAATCTTCGTCTTCCTCACCAATTCAACCACCTCAATATTTTCCAGCCTGTCCTGGAACAGATTCTCGTGGGACTAGATTGAGTGCATCGTGATTGCAAGCATGTCTACAGACACCGCAACCAAAGCATTTGTCCAAATCTACAATCACACGCTTGATTGATGGGAGATATCTAAGCGCGTTAAACTGACACATACGAACGCATGACTTGCAGCCCTGGCAGTTGTCAATATTAATATCGATCACATATTCTCCTTTGTAGACAGTTTTCAAATCAAAGTCATTTCTCAGACGGAGGCCGCCACATTCAGGTGTTTCGCAGGAGCAGATTGCATTGATGTATGGAACGGGTTGGAACCAAACGGATGCAACATAACCTTTCTCGTTCTGTTCTTGGAGAGCTTGAATTGCCTCCTCGCGATCAAGTCGGTATTTCACACCCTCTGGAATGTATCGCGTGTGTTTCTCAATCACTTCAGATAATTGGCC
>JAEORO010000036.1 GCA_016840855.1 Candidatus Thorarchaeota archaeon
CTAATGACCTCAAGACTGATTGGTCCTTTGACGAATGATGCAATCTCATCTATTACTGTCCTGAAGTCACGCCCCTCTTTGGCAACGAGTGATGGGTTTGTAGTAACTCCATCAACCATTCCTCTCTCGTGTGCCTTCCGTATTGCTTCCACATTGGCGGTATCAATGAAGAATTTCAAATCTCACTTGCTCCTGTGTTGACCAAATCATGGTCTGTAGTACCAAAGATAGGATTCTTGCTGAATTTAAAACGTGGGGTTTGTATCTCATCGCATAGTTTCCTTCATTTCTCGAACTCTCTGTTCAATATCTGGTGCTTTGAAGACTGCTGAACCTGCAATGAAAAAGTCCGCTCCAGCGTTGCGAAGGCTACCAATATTTTCGAGCGTAACACCACCATCGACTGCAATTCTGACTTCTGGTTTGTGTTCATTAAGAAGAGTCCGAAGGTCTGTAATTTTTCTAATAGTTGAAGGAATGAATTTCTGACCTCCAAATCCCGGGCATACACTCATCAAAAGAACTGAATCAATGAGATCCAATACTCCCTCAACAGTGCTAATGGAAGTAGCTGGATTCAAAGTTATACCTGCTTTTGCACCATGATCAACGATGAGCTGGACTGTTCGGTATACATCATAAGAAGCTTCCATGTGTGGATAGATAATCTCCACCCCAGCATCAATGAACTTAGGGATGTACTCTCGTGGATTTGTAATCATCAAATGAGCGTCCAGAGGCACCTCAGTTATTGCCTTCATCTGTTTTGCAATCCATGGTCCAAACGAGATGTTTGGCACAAAATGGCCATCCATAATGTCAAGATGGAAATAGTCAGCTCCACCTTTCTCAGCTGCTCTGATATCCACCTCAAGGTTAGCAAAGTTTGCAGACAATATTGATGGTGCAAGAAGAGGTTTCATGGCTAGCACTCCTATTAATCACTGGTTTTTAATCTTCGCTAATCTTAGATTCAATTAGATTTGGCGCATGCTTAACATTCTCATGATTAGTTCGAACCAGAATTCCTCCTTCAATTGACGGACTATTACCCTTAATCAAACCAATCCATGCATTCTTGAAGGTGATGAGAATACTCTCAATAAAGCTATCATCTCTCGGTGATCTGAATGCGGTTAGCAAGAGCCACATGAAGAAGAGAAGTGTTGGTACTACTTTCGAGCTATGGTAAACAATTTGCCATATTGGACTCCAAGTAATAGGATGAACGCTAGGACCAGCGCCTGAGAGAAATGCAACAATAGGTATCATGGGCAAGCTCATCAATAGGGTAATCATGAGAGGAATCCACCGACCTTTGTCCTCAGGCTGACCCCGTATCCAAGCGAGTACCAAAAGTGGGAGAATAAAGGTATAATGATGCTCCCAAACATCTGTCATTATGAAAAAATAGGATATTGAGAACAGACTTGCACATGTCCAAACATCACGTGAGTACAATGTAGCAATGCTCGCTAACATAATAAAAATCCCAATAAGTAGACCCGTTATAACACTGAAATCATTGGTTGATTCACCGAGCAAATAGTAAATCAGCATTTTTAATGAATGACTGCCTACATAACCGGAAAGGTAAATTGTACGGGCAGTATTGAATCCAAGAAAGAATTGGAGTGACTCCAAACCCGCTGGCACGGCAACAATAGCAATGACCGTTACTACAATTGCCATCAAGACAGATCTAGCTTTTCCTGCACCTAAGAGTGCAGGGGTAATAAAGAAGGGAATCAATTTAGTAAGTGAACTTACTATCCAGAGGATTGTCATGGTCCATCTCGTATTCTGCCCATTAACAAATGATGGAGTAGTAAGTGCAAAAAACATCAAAATCGCAGCAAAGAGAGTAACTTGTCCTAGAAAGAGCTCGATGTAAATTGGTGTGAACATAAACCACATCCCCATTGCGATGCGGCTTTCCCAACCAGGCCTATTCAGCTTCTTGGCGAGAGATCGCGTCCGCAATGCAGCCAACCATACTGAAACCGTTAGCACTCCAACCCAAAGCCAATATGCGAGGATTGGGGTTGTCAGATTAAGAAAGACCCCAAATGTGTACGCAAAATAGGGGAGGTATCTATAGGGATACAGATAGGGGACAACAAGAGGGTCTGGTATTGCATAACAGTCGAGACCATTCAAAACATTATTTCCTGCTTGATAGTAAGAGAAAAAATCAGCACCTTGGCCAACCAAGTAATTCGTATCATAAAAGAGTGGATTTAACAGACCTGTCTGAAGCGAGGAGATGAAGGTTATATGAATAACAAGGGCAGTTATCAGAAACCCCCAACTAATCCAGCTTCGTATCCATCCTTCCATGGGCAGCGCAGAGTCCTCATTTCTTAAGGGTTTTACTCCGCATCCTATGATATTTACTCATTAAAAATACTGTAAATAAACAAAGAAAGATTGAACCAAAAATACTAGGTATTGTCCAATCTATTGTGAAATACCATGCTCTGATGATGTCGACAGGGACCATCACAGCCATAGGAAATAATCGGACATTTAGATTCATTTCTGGTCCATTCCAATAAATGTATTCGAATGTGATAGTGACATAGATAATCTCTCCCCTTTTCACATCAAATGGAAATGGTTCCAGTAGTGAGTTACAAATTTTGAAAACTTTTGTAATGTTTGTATACCGTTCGCTCTCATCAATCGTGTGCTGCTTCACCTCAATCCAAGAGAGATTGTCTAGAGATAATAAAAGTCCAATTATATTGTTAAGCTGCTCTGATTGAGGTAATTCTCCATACCAAGTATACTCGACCTTTAGGCAAACACCCAACAAATCAGGTTTTATTGTAGCATTATTCAGGCTGACATAATATCCAGCTTCTAATGGTGCTTGAGCAATGATTGTTTTATTTTCAGCCGTGCACTGAATGCTGCTACATAAAATCAATCCAATAATCAGACATGAAGTTAGAAATGCTGTACCACTTCGCATTGAATGCCCCAATCATTCTATAACACTGTAACTATTGATTTATCGATTGTTAGGATAATGTACTAATTCTTGCGACGTTTGATTTCATCCTGAATCTCTTTTAGCTCTGTGAGCGCGTCCAAGGGTGTTGTTCTGTCAAGATCCATATGCTTGATTCTCTCTACGACAGGATCGTCAATAACAAGAGCTTCAAGACTTGCCTGCTCAGTGTCTTCAAAGTCTGCATCAGATAGGTCAACTGCGCTGATATTTTCCTTCTCGAGTTTTACAAGTAACTCCTTCGCTCTTTTTACTACCTGATCTGGAACACCAGCAAGTGCTGCTACATGAACACCATAACTTCTGTCTGTACCGCCATCGACTATCTTATGGAGGAAGAGAATGGTGTCACCTGTTTCTTTCGCGAGGGTGTGCACATTCCTTACTCCATGATATTGTTTGGCCATGTCAGTCAGTTGGTGAAAATGAGTCGCAAAAAGTGTGCGAGTTTTCATCTGAACTATCCGTTCCGCCACAGCCCATGCCAAGGCCATTCCATCGAAGGTAGATGTTCCTCTTCCAATCTCATCAAGAATGACTAGACTCTTCTCAGAGGCATTGTTTAAGATATTTGCAGTTTCCACCATCTCGACCATGAATGTGCTTTGCCTTGCTGTGAGGTCGTCAAAAGCCCCTACTCGCGTAAATATCCTATCAACAAGACCTATCTCTGCACTCTTTGCTGGTACAAATGAGCCCATTTGCGCTAGCAGAACGATGAGTGCGCATTGACGCATATAGGTACTCTTCCCAGCCATATTTGGTCCTGTCACAATCATTAGAGTGGTCCCGCCATCACCTATCTCAATACTGTTTGGAACAAACTCATTGGGACCGAGCATGACCTCTAATGACGCATGTCTACCATCAGTGATCCTAATACGAGTGCCTTCAGTCACGTTTGGCCTAGAGTATCGTCTAGTGACTGCAACATCAGCTAGTGAAACTAGAACATCTGCAACAGCGACAGACTCTGAGTCTTGGCGAAGAATCGCAGTAACGTTTCTTACTTCTTCTAGAAGACTCTCGTAAATTTCGAACTCAACCTTATTGATACGTTCTTCACCTGCAAGAACGGTAGACTCTTTCTCCTTCAACTCTGGCGTGATATATCTCTCTGCATTTGCTAGTGTCTGTTTTCGTTCATATTCAGGAGGCACTATGTTGAGATTCGCCTTTGTCACCTCAATATAGTACCCAAAGACCTTGTTGAAGCCAACCTTCAAAGTTTTGATGCCTGTCCTTCGTCGTTCGGATGCTTGAAGTGATGCAATCCATTTCTTATCAGATGCAATGGTATCTTTCAACTCATCTAGTTCCTTACTGAAACCTTTGAGTATCATCCCTCCATCTCGTATCGATACAGGGGGATCATCAACAATGGCATCTTTGAGTATTTTATGAAGACTTGTCAAAGGATCAATAGAGTCAGCAGCGGTCTTCAACAACTCGCTCTTACAATCAACAAGAGATCTTTTGATCTTGGGAATTTTCGCCAATGCGTATCTTAACGCAAGAAGGTCTCTTGCATTTGCCGAGCCAAAAACAATCCTGCTTGTAATTCTTTCAAGATCTCCAACATCTTTTAGGCTCTCAGATATCTCCTTTCGATTGAGGGCATCTCTTGCTAGTTCTTCAATTGCATCCTGTCTTGACTCGATTTCTTTTACATCTTTTAATGGTCTCAGCATCCATTGTTTTAACTTTCTTTTTCCCATCGGAGTCACCGTCTTTGAAAGGACGGATAAGAGAGTCCCGCGACTGCTTCCATCTCTGGCGTTCTTTATTAGTTCTAGATTGCGTTGTGTTGTTGCATCGACAATCATGTGAGTTTCTACATTATATGTACGAATACCTGATACTGTGACCACTCCTGTTTTATGAACCTCGTTTAGATAAGCAAGTATTGCACCTGCCGCACCAAGAGCAACACGTTTCTCACTTAATCCATATCCATCGAGTGTAGTGACTCCGAACTGATCTTTGATTCTCTCTTCTGCAATCCGTGCGGAATAATCTGTATCGTTTCTGAATGTGATTCTAATATTCAATTCTTCGAGTTTCTTTTTCAGTCTTGATTTCTTCGCCGAGTCAGGCAAGAGCACTTCTGATGGTGTGAACTTGCCAATCTCATTCAATGTCATTTCGCTCTCAAGGGTTGCCTTAAACTCAGATGCAAGAAATTCTCCAGTTGACACATCAACAGCTGAAATTCCAATCAGGTCTTCGTGTTGAACCAAAGCGACAAGGTAGTTGTTGGTTGTGTCGTCTAGCATAGTTGTTTCGAGAACAGTACCTGGAGTGATCACACGAACAACATCTCGCTTGACTAATCCTTTAGCTTGAGAGGCATCTTCCATTTGTCTGGCAATAGCAACAGTATGACCAGCATGAAGGAGCTTTGCAATATATGTGTCAACTGAATGATTTGGCACGCCGCACATAGGCCATTTTTCTACTCCCTCTCCCCTTGCTGTAAGTACAATATCTAGAATTTTGCTTGCTATCTTAGCATCCTCGTTAAACATCTCATGAAAATCTCCTAGTTGATACATCAGTATACAGTCTGGATATTGCCTCTTCAACTGGAGATATTGCCTTTGCATCGGGGTCTGTTTACTCACTCTTACTCCCTGCTAATCATTTCAGCGCTTGACTCTCTAATAATCGCATCGACAAAATGGTTCCGGTTGACTTTTCATGAATCGAATAAAGAATGTCCCTAAATGGACAAATAACCTTTCAATTTGCAACTTACAGTCCATGATTTAGTCCCTGAAGTTACAAATCATTATCGGATAATATTTCTAGGTTAAAAGGAATAATTAATGTGGCTCTTTAAATCCAAAAAACAATGACTGGGTGCAACACTTGAGAACGAGAATTCTAGGAATTTCTGGTAGTCCGAGGACTAGTAGTAATACAGCGATACTTGTAGAAACAGCACTCGAAGCAGCAGAACGAGAAGGTGCGATTATCGAGTTCATTGATCTCTCTTCTCTCAAAATCGGAGTTTGTGAACACTGCTGTGAATGTTCAAAAAATGGAAGATGTAAACTTGATGACGACTTGAACAAAGTTGCTGATACGATGAAGGCAGCTGATGGAATCATCATGGGGTCTCCTGACCATTTTGCATCTGTTGCCACACCAATGAAGAATCTAATGGATCGTACCGGAAGATTTCTTCACCTAGAGGGAAAAGTTGCAGCAGGAATAGTTGTAGGCCGCCGATCAGGACTTGATCTTGCGCTATCTCATCTTCTGTTCTTTTTGTTGGTCAAGGAGATGATTGTCCCAGGTGCAATATACTGGCCAATTGGATTTGCACTAAATGCAGGTGATATTCGCGCAGATACTGAAGCGTTATCAATGGCTGCTCAAATTGGACGGCGTGTCACAATTCTTGCAACAACCCTAGTTCGAAATCCAGTACCATGGGCTCATGAACCTCGTCCAACAGGTCAAAAAGTTCGTTTTGGAGATGAGTGGAAGTAATCATCTCATGGCGTCACAGTGGAAGTAGTTTCATACTTGCTTGGGCATGATGTCAGAATCTCTGTGGCGTGAATAAGAGCTGCTGATTGCAATGTACCAATTGCGACGATATCCTGACCATCTATCAAGTTGGGTGTTTCCCCAAGAATCAATACAGTTATTGTATGATTTTCCCCTTCCATTACCAGTGTTACATTTTCAACTGTCGTGCTGAGTGATCCTGAAAGGTAAGTGCCTTTCACCTGTATTGTTCGACCCATGTATGAGTTTGGGTCTTCGACGACTTGATCTACACTTAGATACGGATCAACAAAGAGATTCAACATAGCAAATGACACGAATCCTATAGTCGCAACCAAGATGATTGCTACAGCCGCCATTCGTGTTCTCTTGTTCACTTTTAGTTATCTCCTTCGACTTGCGATTCCACAATCTTCAGTTGTTTTTCAATTCCCATCATTCTTAATAGGAGATACAATAGGAATGCGAAGATTCCACCCCAAAAGATTACGGCTACTACAAATAGTTCAACTTGCTGCATTTCATTAACTCCTCGACATTCTTATTCTCATCAATTTTTCGTGCGCTGCATCAACCCTGTATGTCAAGTCTATCAAAATCAAAGCTATCATGGTAACGGCAATCATGGATACCATCAATGTCATAGCATGTTCGATTTCCATCTGAAGCCCTGTTGGCTCAATGACAATTGGGTGTAATGTTTCCCAGATTCGAATTGAAAGATAGCTCAATAATACCATCGGGAATGCTATGATTCCAAAGATGGAACCAAATTGAGCTTTGGACTCTCGGTCGCTGACAGAAGCTCGATATGCAAGAATACAGGCATATGCTATCCAAAGGATGAGAGTGGTTGTTTCACGTGGATCCCAATTCCATGGAGTTCCCCAAGCTGCATCCGCCCACATCATTCCTGTGAGGAGTGTAATTGTCGTGAACAATAGTCCTAGTTTGAGTGCTGCGGCTCCTAAAATGTCATATTTCAGATCTCCCCGCAACAAATACATAGCACCGCACACAAGTGTTCCACCAAAAGCTCCATAGGCAACAAGTGCTGGGGCAACATGTTGAAAGAAAATCCGAATATATTCTAGGAGTTCTGCCTCTGGTGGTGCAAAGATCCATGTCATATAGACATATAGAAAGGATACTGCAGCAGTGATTCCAAGAAACATTATTCGGTTTCTGCTCAAGTTCATTCAACTCGAATTGCTGGCCAATTTTGCAATTTGCAATATGAAGGTTGCGTTAATGACGAAGATTCATGGTGAAAGTGCAAAATGGAAGACTGATGCTGAAAGTGTCAACATAGCTATCAGATGGGCAAGAAGTATTTCAAAAATTAACACAACTGGAATTAGACCTGGTCCTAAAACAATAATTTTTGTTATCTCTATTAGCAGCATCAAACCAGATGTTGCTGTTGGAAAATATACAAGGGGAAACACAGTAGCTTTTGACTCTGATGGCATTGTGAGAGCTGATGCCATCGAACCAACAGCTGCTAGATCTAGTGTTCCAACTAGAAATGTCGCAATAGCTAGGGGAAAGTCATTGATGATTGAGAAACCAAATAGAACGGATATAATTGGGACCAAGAAGATCTCTACTAATCCCATTAATAGAAATCCATAGATCACTTTTCCCAGATAAACAGACCATGCTGGTATTGGTGCTGTAGCTAAACCTCGCAATGTGCCAGTTTCAGACTCGGAGAGAAAAATTGGAGCAAATCCAAACATACCTGTAAAGAATATTATAACCCACAGCAGAGCACTACCAATTTCCTCTGAAACTGAACCTCCCGTCACTACTGCAAAGGAAAATGCAAGTACTGCGATAAGGGCAAAAAGGAACATCGAGAACGCTTCAAACTTTTTACGAAATTGTGTAATGATGTCTTTTTTCGCAATTGCCAATGCAGCGCTCAAGCCAGATGTCATTCACTCACCTCAGAGGGTCTGATCAAATTCAGAGATTGGACCCTGGCCTACCACCACACCCTTTCTAAGTGTCACAAATTCATCACATAATGCTGCTCCAAGAGCTAGATTGTGTGTTGTTACAATTGTTGTTCGCAAATTCCTAAACTCGTTTAGATAATTCCAAAAGTCTTCAGTTGTATCTTTATCAAGTCCACTAAAAGGCTCATCCAAAAGTAGCAATTCTGGATTGTGTATCAAACTTCGGACTATATCGAGTCTCTTTTTGAGCCCTGTTGAGAGGTTCTTAACGGGTTCTTGAAGCCATGACTGAATACCAAACCTTGGTGCTAAACCATCTAGCTGAGATTTGAAGAAATCAGATGACAGTCCGAATAATTTGGAGTAGAACCAAAGGTTCTCAAATCCAGTGAGTTCCTCATAAAGAAGCGGCTTGTCACCAACCAAACCTATACGTTTCTTCACTTCCTCAGATTCTTCTTGAGGGTCAAAACCCATTACAGAAATCTTTCCTCCATGGGGCCGAAGCAGGGTCGATATTACGCGCATAAGTGTGGTCTTTCCTGCACCATTCGAGCCAAAAAGCCCTTGAATGCCATTCTTCGAAAAACTAAGCGATACTTCCCTTAGCGCTACTCTATAACCATACCGTCTTGTGAGTTCAAAAGTTTCAATGGCTTTTGACAATGGGAAGTTCACCTTTATGCTTAGCTCATCGCTCTTGCCACCCTATTTAATTTGATGGATGGGTTGTAAGGGTTTTTTCAGGGATATCTATTTCCAGTGAGTTGTTCACATTTTCAACCTAGTCCCATCAGACTGATGAATAAATCTTCGATATTGAGAACTTTGATCTTGACTCCTCTTTTCTTGACTGCATCTAAGAAATTGAGCTTACAGAATACACATGATGAAACGATTGTTGTAGCGCCAGTTTCAAGTGCCTGATTCAGTCTTCGTGCAGCAACATTAACTGCATTTTCCCCAAATCCTGCTTTGAATCCTCCTCCAGCTCCACAACAGACAGAGTTTTGTCTATTCCTTTCCATCTCAACAAACTCGAGACCAGGAATGCTCTTCAAAATCTCTCGTGGAGCTTCGAACACTCCGACATGACGACCAAGATGGCAAGGATCGTGATATGTTACAGTCTCAGGATAACTTCCTTTCCATTCAAGTTCACCCTTCTTCAACTTTAGGGCTAGAAACTGAGTAAGATGCTGTGTGGAGAATGGTAAAATTCCATGTCGTTCTCTGTAGAAGCGAGGCCAATCGAGTGTCGTTGTTCTATAGCAGCCTGAACATGAGAAAATGACATGTTCAATACCTCGGGTCTTCATCTGTTCTACATTGTGGAGTATGAACTTTTCCGCCTCAAGAGTACCAATGTAATCCTTCTCTCCATCTTCAGACTCTTCATATACTGGTCGAGTCACTTGTCCTGTCCTAATCAACGGACTACAACAACAGTATTCATCAGCACCAAGAATCTGTGGCTCTATTCCGAAGTAATTTAGCATGCGCAATGTTGCATCTGCGATTTCAGGTCTCTTATATGATGCTGTGCAGCCAACAAAATAGCCCCACTCTGAATCATCTGAGATTCGTGTGTCAGGTTTGACCCACGCACCTCGTTCTTTTGGGTCTTCTCCAAATACATTATTGCGCTTCAGCGCCAAATCTCCCATTACGTGAAGTTTTCCATAGGGTCCTTTCCCTAATTGTACAAGTTTCTTTCTTACATCCTCTATTATTCTCACATATGGAACCTTGATAGGACAACGTTCTACACATTGCTCGCAGGTACTGCAGGCATAAACTGCTCTGACAAAACTTTCATCCACAGGAAGGTTCTTTTCAACATATGAACGCAAGAGGCGAAGTCTCCCACCGGCAAAAAATGCCTCAGATTGAAACTCCTCGTAGCTAGTACATGTCCATCTACAGGTTGAGCAATTACTACAAAGGACTATCTGATCAGGATCGACATCAAGTTCTGAAGTGAAAAATCTCTTCATTAGATATTCCCCTCCTGATATGTGATTGGAATTTGGAGTATGTTCTTGGCTCGTCGTAATATTGCTTGCAATCTTCGAAAATGACCGTTCATTGTGAACATTAGATTCAGCCGCGTATATGACATGTTACAATGAGTCAACTTGTCTGGGTTCATTATCCCTTTTGGATCCCATTTCTCTCTAAGTTTTATGTACCGTCTATAATCCTCTGGCTGATATCGTTTAATATATACTGTGTTCTGGAGACCTAGTGTGTACAAAGTTCCTCCTAGTCGATACATCATCTTTACTAACTTATGCAGCATTGACTTTCCAGCCATGAAGTGCATCCAATGTCTATGGTCTGAAGGAGCAAAAGCACAAAGTCTTGCTTTTGATGATCCACCAAGAACTAGATAAAAGCACGAGTTAATTTTGAAGTTGTGTGCGATTTTATACATCCTTTTCACAATGGGCTCAACATACTCCAATGGAACCCAAAAGTTCTGCATTGATAATGTTGGGACTTCTAATTTTAGTTTCATTTCAACAATATACCTATCATCCCAGTTTTTCTGATAATAGTCCTGCTGCATTTCATGACCACCAGCGACCTCGAAGATTCCCCGTGCGGTCTTTATTGATTCATTTACCTCATCAGCAGATCCACTATATGTAACCATGATAAAGAACAGACCTTTTGTGTTAGGGGGAAGGCCTCCCTGTATTCGCCACTCATATTCAAGATCAGTGAGTCGTAGATAGATAGGTTGTGTTTTGGTTTTACTAAGTCGAGTGAGAACATCTATTGCCTTTCCTAGCTCATCAAATGCAAACATCAGTCCCTCTGTTGATTCTGGAATTGGAATTACTTTCAACTTGATTGTGGTGACAACTCCTGCAATTCCAGAAGTCCCATAAAAGGGCAGCATGTCTTCACCTGTCACAGTTTCAATTGTGCCATTAGGTCTCACCACTTCCATTTCCAGTATATTCTCAATCATTGAACCATATTTTGGAGTACCGATACCAGCCTTACCACCAATTGCTAACCATCCCGCAAGTGTGGACGCAACACTACTCTGCGGTGCTACTGGAGTTGTAAGTCCATGTTTTCTCAACTCATTATTCAGAATCTCCCAAACTGCTCCTGCTTCAACTATTGTCCACCCTTTTTCTTTGTTAACTTCTTTTATTTTATCCATTCGTTTAGTATCAATCACAACGCCGCCTCTGGTGGGGCTTGCTGAACCATAATAGCATGTACCTCCACCTCTTGGGATGGTTGGAATATTATTGTTTGAAGCGAAATTCATGATGGCTGAAACTTGATCATTAGTTTCTGGCCAAGCCACAAAATCAGCTAGCCATTTCTTTTTCCATCTATAGTGATAATAGGGAATGCCTGTTGTATCTCCACTTGCAGAAAGACGTTCTGCCATAAGATTGCTGACCCACGAAACCTCTGATAAATCTCTGATTGACTCTGTCGCATTCAACCTTAATCACCTCTAAGCAATGTACTGAATGTATCCCATAGCAAAGACTATGGTCCAACATATCGCAGCTACTAATCCTGGAATATGTGTCCTTATGCCTGAGATTCCAGTTAGGAATGCACCAATTCCAGAAATGTAACCTAACGTTCCCAAGCCAATATGAATCAAATGAAATAAGTCCGCTCCACCAGCACCGAGAAGTGTGCCAGTAAGAGGTAAAATAGTCACAATATTGATTGTTGTTAGTAATAGTGATAGACCTGCACATAGACCATGGGCAAATGTGTACTTTTCCTTTGAAACATAGTATAATGCTGTCCCAATATAGAGAAGTATTAGGGCTGGAAGTCCCAAGATCACAGTCATGTGTAAATTGTTAAACTGTAAAACTTGGAATTGATTGGTTGATAGATAGGATGTCATCTATTTTCCTCCTTGAACAGAATAAGTTGCTTTTGATGAACAAAGTTGAAACAAAGAATAATTTTGGTATTCTGAAAATGCAATGAACAATCTCGTAGATTGCATGGAATTCGTAAGAAACTCTACTATCTCCTGATTAGTCTGGAAAAATCGACTTGTAGGTAGATGGGTCAAGCATTAACCAACTCCAGCAAATATCGTACCTCCTTTAATGGAAGATTTTTCTAAAGAACCTCAGGAATGGTGTTCCTATTGAAAGCACAACCGTAATTGGTACCAGATTCGCAAATTCAGACACCACAAATCCTGCAAATAGTCCTACTATGAACCAGACCAAAAAACTAGCCATATCGTTCACGAATATCCAAGGGACATATGCTTGAATTATCGATGGTACCAAAATACCTGCTAACCAAACCACAATTGGTGCCACTAATCCAGCTATGAGCATAATTAGTATGTTCAGTCGAACACTAAGAACCAATGGTCCTGGGAAGACTTTGTGTGAATTGAGAAATCCATTCTTGTCTGTTTTCCGTTTGAGATTAGACATTTTTGTGTAGTTCTCTTTTCCATAGAAACTTCTAGAGTGAGCAGCATTCCACATGCCTATTGAATAGGCTCTACCACCATGTTTCAAACCAAGATTGATTACATCCAATGAGCGATACCAACCCATGAGGAAAGAAATTCTTCGTCGCTCATCATCAGGGAACCATGTTAGGACAGCTACTTCACCTTTGTCCGTAATAGCTCCTTCAAGTGCGAAATCTTCCGATTTGAAGTGTTTGTTCATATGATTGATATATTCATCCAAGTTTTCTAGCGGCACATAGACCTCTGAAGGAGCAAGACTGGGCCCAAGTCGTTTGATTCGCATTGGGTAGAAACGTTCACTCCATTCATGTTCCGCAACCTCATCGGATTCAAGAGATCCACTGTATCTACTCACGATATGTTTGAGCTTCTCAATTTCTGTAGCAATCTCATCTTCAGTTCCTTCGAATGCACATGATATGATGAATTCTCCTGTTGTTGGTGGTGCTTGATTCACTTCTTTCAACATCTTGTAGAAATTATCAGTGATGAAGTGCAAATAGAATGGTCTTGTGGCTTCAAGGATATCCTGAAGTGCTCCAACCATTAGACTTTGGCTTCGAAAAGATGATGTGGTGGGTTTTATGTCTCTCAATGGTATTATTTTCAAGACAACTTTAGTAATAATCCCAAGAGCGCCATTGCTATCTACAAATAGTTGCGTTGAGTCAGGATTGTAAGTTATTCTATCACTAATTTCTCCGTAGAAGGAATCTCCGCCAATGAAATCATTTCTCTCTTTGTCAACCACGAATTTTTCTTCAGAAGTTTCCGTTGTTCGAATGATTTCACCATCTGGTAGAACAACTTCCAGATCTACAACTTGTTCGGCAATTCCTCCATATTTAGTGCTACCAATGCCACTACCACCAGCAGCCACCCAGCCACCAACGGTGCTTGATGGAGCACTTGATGGATAGGCTGCAACAGTCAATCCCTCATCTTCAAGTTCTTCTATCAACTTCCCCCAAATTATACCCGAACCTACTTCTACAGTCATATTTTCTCTGTCAATGTGATGAATCTGATTTAATCTGGTCATCTCAAGAACAAGTCCGCCTCTTGTGGGCAGAGCACCTCCGTAACCACTCGTGCCATGTCCTCTAGGAACTACGGGGATGTGTTCCTGCTTGCAATATGTTAGAAGATTGGATACAACCTCAGTAGTTGATGGTTGCGCCACAGCTTCCGCATTCGGATTCAAAACATCATTGACAATTCCGGGTAAAGCAGCAATATCATGAGAATATAGTTTGGTCATATATTCTTCTGAAGAGAAATAGTCTTCACCTGCTATATCTGCCAATTTTTGCATATGCTTCTTCGCAATCATTTACTGCACCACCTAGAGATCCAATGCTTCAGCAACTATTTGTGACAAATCTTTGAATTGTATTTTTGACTGGCGATTTTCTATACCATCATTCAATGACATTGTACAAGATGGACATTCACTCGAAAGTATCGTGGCTCCTGTCTTCTCTGCTTCTTCAATACGTCTTGCTGATACCCTCACAGATGCAACAGGATATGTGCCCTTCAAAAGCCCGCCGCCTCCACAGCAACGTGCTTTGTTACGGTTATGTTTCATCTCCTTCAGCTTAAGCCCTGGTATAGCTTTCAAGACCTCACGTGCTGGATTGTAGATGTTCTGATGTCTACCTAATTCACAAGGATCGTGCCATACTACTTCATGAGGGTATTCTTTCCTGAATTTGATCTTCCCATCCCTGAGTAATCTCAGGACAAACTCAGAGAATGGCAGGAATTCAAGACCCTCTACAACTTCCTTTCCGAGAAGGTGTGGATATTCCTCTGCAAAAGCCCGGTGACATCCTGGGCAGTTGAAGACAACTGTTTTGACACCAAGAGTCTTGAGAGCCTTAATATTATGCATGGCTAATTCTTTGCCCTTATCAAAGCCGCCTGCAACAAAGTATGGATTTCCACAACAGAATTCTTCGTCTCCAAGAACAGTGAAATCAATTCCTGCAGCGTTCATGACTTTGATTGTGTTTTCACCCATATGTGCTAAGGTTCCCTTGAAAGAGATATTACATCCAGCAAAATAAGCAACCTCTGCTTGAATACCAATCCTATCTTCAACTAAATCATCAACCATATCTGTCCAGAGGGTTCTGTCAGCCTGATCCATCTCCATGATGTTCTGAGTTTGCTGAAGCGAGTCGTCAATGTAATTCACTATCTCTGGCCATTGTTCGAGCTTACCAATTTCCTGTCGAGTAAGTTGCCAAAACCTAAGAAGAGGAATATTCGTTTGGCAAATCTCTTGGCAAGCTCCACACAATGTGCAATAGAAGATTCTACTTGCAAAGTCACTTGGTATTGGCTTGTTTTCCTTTATGAGTGACTTGAGCTGGTATAATTTTCCTCTAGGTGACTGAGAGTCCCAAAGTGTATCTAGATATGCTGGGCAGACAAATGTGCAGAATCCACATCTAGCGCACACTGTTGGCTCAATATCGAGCCCTTCAAGTTTGAGGGATTCGAATAGATTTGTCATTGCTGCTTCTCCTTATCATGGCCAAGGTATTCCAATCCAATCCAAGATTGGCGATAGGATGGATGTTTCATAAACAGCTATTCCACCTAAAGCACCCATTATCATCATCAAAACGCCACCAAAGATTACGAGTATGGCATAAGGGAAATAACTACTCGCTTTAACCCACACACCATCTCCAAGTTTCGCACGTACTATCATCAGATAGAGATAGATTTCAACTGAAACCACAGACCAAAGAATTTTGAAACGCATAATTGGCATCTGAACAAGAGTACTGACTGGATACTCAGGCTCCATGAAACCTGTGACCATTCCTGCAATTAACCCCAGAAATCCAATGATACTGCCAATATAGATGAAGCCATCAAATTGATGGAATAGACGTGCCAATCTTGTTCCAGGTGTATTGATGTTATCTCTAAAAAGAACCCGTAGAATAAGATTTACTAAAGCCACTGCAGCTGCTGCTGTCAAAATTCCTGTGTGGAAGTGCACAAATACGGGATGTATTGCCATTTATCTCACCTATCCTTTCTATCTCCTCTTGATTGCCAAGTAACCAAGAACAACTAGAATGAGTCCTGTGGCGATAGGAACCCAAATTATCATCATGCTCCAAATCTCGTATAAATCGACTGTTGTTGGTGGTGGCGTTGTTGTTCCAGATTCGCCAGTTACAACCACTGTCACATCAAATGATTGTGCAAGATCTCCACCTGCTGCTGTCCAAATTCGGATAGTAAATGTACCGTTCGTAAGTGGAGTGAAAGTGACGTCTACTGATATCTCTCCATCAGCTGCATTAGTATCGTTCGTCGAATCATCTTGAACAAGAGGTTCAGAGATTGTGAAGTAATCATTATCTTCCCATCCACTTTTGATAGCGACATATTCTGCGCCATTCCCTGCATCAATCTGGAGAACAAAAGGCACTCCTGTCTCTGCATCTACTGATGAATTTGTAGTGAGTGTGAGTGTCGTAAATGTTTCATGACAACCAGCACTCCCACATTCACTTGAGAAATTTGGACTTGCGACAACTGAGCTTGCCGCAGCAACTAACAAAAGAAGAAAGCTCATAATCACTAAGAGCTTAGTTGTATGGTTACGTTTCATAGCTTTGTCACCTAGATTTGGTTACATGTTGCATCTTTTGTTTCGATAACTTGCAAATTCAAGTTTCGTTTTGGAACATACGTCTCGTATAAGAGCATATTGGTTAACCATGTTATCTGCCTATATGCCCATTGTCAAGTAATTATATATTCTTGCATGCAACGCCAAAGTTGTGGGCTATACTTTTACTTCAATCTTTACTTATGTAGAATTTTACTTAAGAGTCTCAGAACCGGGATGCCAATTAAGAGTGCAAGGTTTAAAGTCATCAAACTGATAACAATAATTCCAAAGATGCCGCCTCCAAGTGAAACAAAGAACCATATCGGGATTGGTATTGAATCAACCAAACTTGAGTTCAATAAATGAGTTAGCCAATCTATGCCTAACAGCCTTGGTCCAATCCAACTCATTATTGATGCTACTACAAACCCAACAACAAATCCAAGGGCTTTTGATTCTCGTCCTGCAGTAACTCTTCCTCCAAAAACTTTTACTGGATTCATGAGGTTTTCTGGATCCAGTTTGTTCTTCATGACTTTTAGTGCTCTATAATTCTCGGAGCCATAGAATTTCTCAGCATGTCTACTATTCCAGAGCCCCACAGCATACGGAAGTCCGCCAAAACGCTCTGCTAGTGTAGCTATTCGGAAAGATCGTTGCCAGCCAATAGTGAAGGACATACTCCTCCGTTCGTCATCAAGAATCCAAACCATAAATGACGTATTTCCATCGTTACTCAGTGTACCTTCAATTGCAACTTTTGATTTCCGAAGTTCATCTTTTGTTTCATCAAGAATTTCGGGCAGCATTTTCAATGGAGCAAGCATTTCTGCAGGTACAAGACTTGGTCCAAGACGTTTGATTCTTAGTGGATAGAGCCGCTCATTCCAATAGAACCAAGCTCTTTCATCAGTCAGTCTTGTTCCTTTTTCCTCTCGTAGGATACTTTGAATCCTGTCACTGTTTTCTTCATTTTGAAAAATCGTATTAAGAAGAGCTCCTGTGAGTATGTACTTACCATGCTCTAATTCATTAGCTTGGAGAGCTCTTAATTTAGATGTATAGTTGTCTGCTAGAAATCTCAAGTAGTACGGTTGAATTTCCGAGATTATTCTAGTTGACGCATTTACTAAATCTCCAATAGATTCGAAGGAACACGCAAAAGGGATAAGCTGTAAATTTGGTATTGTTTTTAGTGTTGCCTTTGTTATTATACCAAGGGTTCCATATGTACCAGTAATCAACTTGGTTTCTTGTTCTGGTGTTCCAAGTCCTGTTGCGAGTAGCTCATCTGCCAGCCATCGATTCCCCTTCTCCGCTCTCTCTTGAAGAACGTCCATGTTTGGATCTAAAAGGACTTTACCAAGCCTTACAATTTTCCCATTGGGAAGTACTGCTTCGATTCCAAGAACCTGTTTCAGAATATCACCATGACGCGTTGATCCAATACCCAGTCCTCCACTCGCAATAAACCCACCAACAGTTGCCGCTATTGCACTTGATGGATAGACTGGTAGGGTGAAGCCAAGACGTTCAAGGAAAGACAATAAGTCTCTCCAAGTTATTCCAGTTTCCACCGTGACTGCTTGTTCATACTCGTTGAAGTATAAAATATTGGACATCCTTGATAAACTGACACAAATTCCGCCCTGTGTTGGAATCGAGCCTCCCCACCCTGAAGTTCCATTCCCTCGAGGGACCATAGGTATCCGATTATCACGAGCGTACCAGACTAAATTTTGAAGCGATAAGACATCAACAGGTTGAGTTACAACGTCGAATTTAGGACTCACAATTTGATATGCAATATCAGGCAGACTTGTGACATCTTTAGAGTATATCATACAAGTTTCATGAGTTGTAGATACGTTATCAGCTCCAACAATATCCCCGATACGCATCTCGTCAATCTTCACTGATCTCCTTCACCTCCTAAATCCTTAGGTAACAGAGAATCAGCTACAATCTCCGTGATATCTTGCACCTGCATTTCATATCCCGTAGTGAATTTTGCTAAGTCAAATGCAAGTATACAACGTGGGCATTCAGTGATTATTCGTGAGGCTGGAGTAACTGTTGCGTCTCTGAGACGCATCTCAGCTATCCTAGATGAGAGGAGTGGGTCAACAACATTTAACAAACCATGTGCTCCACAACACCTTGTACTCTGTCTAGAGGGGTTCATCTCAACATTATAGACTCCAGGGATATCCTCGATGACCTCTCTCGGTTCTTCAGTTGCCTTTAATACTCTCGCGGCTATGCAGGGGTCATGAAATGTTACAGTAACCATTGGCTGCTCTTCGAATTTGAGTCGTCCCTCTCGACTAAGACGGTTGATAAATTGAGACGCAGTCAAAAGTTCAATACTGTTCTCTTCTTTGAGATATTTACTATACTCTGACCAAGTCTGTATGCATGATGGACAGCTGAACACAACAGTTTCTACGCCAAGATCGCGTATAATACTTAGATTCTTTTCAGCCATTTCATTGATGCCCTCAAAATTACCCGCCCAGCCTAGAGGAGCACCACAACAAATTTCCTTGTCCGCTAGTAGTGTATAGTCAATGTTTGCATAATCCATTATCTTTACCATTGATTTCGCAACATTATGTAGCTGCGATTTGAGTGAAACATTGCAACCAAGAAAATAAGCTACCTTAGCTGGTTTGAGGATATGATCCTTGACAGTTTCTTCTATTTCTTCCATCCAAAGGAGTCTATCTGCTGCTCCCATCCACATAATGTCACCCTTGGATTTGAGGGAATCTAAGACGAATTTTGCAGGCTCGGGCAATAATCCTCGTTGTCTCACCTCCGCGCGTGTGATTTCCCAGAATCTATCAAGACTAATCCCAGTTGTACAGACCGAAGTGCAGTGTTCGCAAAGATTGCATAGAAAAATCTTATTCGCGAAATCTTCACCAAACTCGCCTTCGCCTTCAATGATTGATTTCACAATGTGAAGCTTTCCTCTTGGACCGTAAGACTCCCATCTGAGGTCTCGAAATACTGGACAAACTAGAGTGCAGTTACCACAAGAGGCACAAACATACGGTTCATCTTCTTGTCTGTACCTTTCTAGAAAGTCCATTTTGGTCATCGAGATTTCACCATGAAGTGATGACAATTAACGAAATGTCTGATGTGAAGTTAACAGTTATGCCAAGGGCAGTTTCACCCTTGACACAACTCATAGTTGATCAGACCTACTTCAAGTCTTCAATCATTTCACCAGCACATGCAATACCTGACTTCGAAGATGCTTCCATGGATGCATAGTACATGCCACAGTTTGCATATTCCCCTGCTACATAAAGCCCTTCGACTCCAGTACGGTTAGTTGTAAGACGCTGGTCCATTATTCCAGGTGGTTGTTTGAGGATTGATTTCCAAATCTTCCAGCTCTTTTTCCAGGTGACTTTATCTTTAACACCAGGAATAAGAATCTCAAGTTCGTCAAGAATTGCTTCTGTTGCCTCCTCATCACTCATCTTAAGGAGCTCCTTGTCGATACCTGTGACTGTTAGAAGAGACTCTCCAATGGGTGCCAGTACTCCTGACACTCTCTTCGCTTCAGCAACAATATTGATCTTTCTTTCTGGTACAAATGCACCGACATTGAAATCTAAGACTCGTGATTTCAAACCAAAGTATCCAACGGTGCTAGGTGTATACTCAAACTTGGATGTTTTTTCGGTGAATTCTTTTGGCAACTCACTCATTCTAACGAAGTTTGGCAGGAGATCGATTGGAGTAGACAGGACAACAGCATCCGTATCCATATGTTTGCTCTCTCCATCTTGTTCATAGTCAACCCCAACCACTTTTCCATCTTCAATGATTACCTGCTTTACAGCACAGTTGACCTGTGGTTCAACTCCAAAGTTACGGGCTTGAAGCATGAGTGTATATGCGACACTGCCTAATCCACCTCTCTCAGGATACATAGCACTGAATCCATCTTCATATGCGAATCTAAGGTGTTCGGAATAGAGGTATTGTCCAGCAGACACCTCATCTGGATTCATGAATGTAACAGTCTTGATTAGTGGCTCATAGAACTCATTTTGGATGGATTCTGCGATTTTCTTATCCTCTGCATACTCTGTAAAGGTCATCTTATCTAGTTCTTTGAATTCTTCTTTGGATCTCTTGATGTTCTCTTGAACAAGCAATCCAAGCTTAGCTCTGTCAGCTGCAGGCAATAGACCAAACTTTGCCAACTCAATAGCTGATTTTCGGATAATATGCCTTTCACCATCTTTGAGCCAGACTGCACCTTCCCCGACAGTGGTCATTTTAACTCCACTCCTTTCTAGAATCGGAATTAGTGATTTGAATCCGCCAACGAAGAAGTGTAATCCTTGGTCAAAGACATAGCCTGATTCCGTGTATGACCTGGCACGACCACCAACAGTCTTTTCTTTCTCAAGAATTGTGCATCGGGCTTTGAGACCCTTTAATTCAAGTGCACAGCTGAATCCAGCTATACCACCGCCAACAATGACAACACGTGTCCCTTTTTCTTTACTCATAAGTGATATCTCCACTTTTCTCTTGTTAATTCTTCCTACTCCTCCACCTGAGACGGTCGAGCTTTATCAAGGATTAGCTCATCAAGCTGGATTACTTCCAGATTTGTTTCCCTAGCATTGTAACTCAGATTCTTATAACATGACACACAGGTCGTAATGATTCCGTCTACGCCTAGCTCCTCTGCTTCAGCAACGCGTCGTCGTCCAACAGACTCAGAAAGGTCTGGATCTAAAACCGTAAGAAAGCCACCACAACAGTTTGAGTTTTCACGATTGTTCTTCATCTCCACCAATTCAAGACCAGGAACTGCTTGAATTATTTCACGTGGGGGCTCATAAATTCCAAGAGCTCTTCCCAAGTGACAGCTGTCGTGGAATGTGTATTTACCTTCTAGACCCTCAAAAGTTAGAACGCCATTTCGTACCATGTCAGCTAAAACTTCCACTGTGTGGAGTATCTTAATGTCGAACTCAGGGATAATATGCGGATAGTGTTCTGCTAACGTACCATAACATCCTCCACAACCAGTGACTATGTGATCCACACCTGCTTTCTTGAACATTTCATAGTTCTTTCGTACCACTTCTGCAAATCCTTCGTCGTCACCAGCCCAATAATTGAACAAGCCACAACATACTTCCTTTGGAACATATCCTGCATTGACTTTCAATTTGTGGAGCATATCGACCACTGTTTCAGGTTGGTCCGGATACCAGAATGAGCCCATGCATCCAGAGAAGATTGCTGTATTTGATTCAGGAGGGAGTTCCAAATCTTCAGCCCAAACAGTTCTATCTTCAGACTCGTATCCGATAAATGGAGTCCCTTCCTTCTCAATCCAATCGAGAACTTTCTGAAGCGGCTCTGACATTTCTGCTCCTGTCTTTAGAAGCTGACCTTTTGCATCATGCCATATGTCTGTCACAGGAACTCCTGCAGGGCAGATTGCCTCACATCGTCTACAATCAGCACAATACAGCCGCTGTAGAAGCTCAACTGGTGGATTTCTCATCTTCGTAGCGTATGCTCGAAGAGCTCGAAGTTTTCCTCCAGGACTATCAAGCTCTGATTTTAGCTCAATATACATTGGACAAGTATCTCTACAGTAATTACAAGAACCACAGTTGCGTAGTACTTCTGCTAGGTTATCTATATTCATTTTTACACCTCACTTACCCACATATCTTGATAGCCTCCGGAATGCGGCGGCTAATGCAAATAGTAAATCTATCCTTCTGAAAGAAGTCAAACAAGTTGTTACTCTATCTGGATTCATGATTCCCTCAGGGTCCCACTTGGCTTTGGCTTCCTTCATTTCTACTAATCGATCTGGATATGCACGTGCCATATAGATTGAATTTTGAAGTCCAATCGTATATGGAACTCCTCCAGATTTGATAGCTTTTTTCATCATCTTATGCAAGATTCCCTTGCTTGAAATGAACTTCAGGTATTGAGCAGCATCTATCATTGCCATTAGCTCAAGTCGCATGGCATCTGGTGTGCCCAGCATGCCAAACCACAAAGCTGGAATTTTGTGAGATCTGCGGTATGACTCATATGCAGCGAGCATCTCATGCACTTTCTCTGTAGGCACCCACAGTTCTTGGAACATCAGAGTTTCAGTATGTTCCTTTGGATTGAATTCAGCATCGTATCTGAGTTCCCATTCTTTTTCAGAGAATTCCTCTCCGAGAAAGACTCCTGAATTGTCACCAGCAATGACATTGAGATCTTCAGATGGTATATCGGAGGGTGTGTCTATATAGGTCACAGTCAGAACATATTTCCCATCTTCAAGTGGATTGCTGTACTTTAGAAGTTCATCGTCTGCAATCTTTAGATAAATTGGTTTCTTCTCTAGCTCTGCTGTTGCTCTCATTGCATTGCAGAGTCCTTCCAATTCCCTGAATCCATAGCTGAATGTTTTGTATCCTTTGGGTTTCTCATGCACTCGAAGTGTAATCTCAAAAATGATTCCAAGTATGCCATACGAGTGCAAGAAAAGGTCAATCTCATCATTCTCGATGGTATTTTTCGTTCCATCTCCTCCGATGACTGAGAGTGAGAGAGTGTGATCTCTGAGTGACCCATAATATGGAGTTCCTATACCTCCTCTACCCCCACATGCTATCCAGCCACCTATAACTGCTGACTTCGCACTTGACGGGTAGATTCCAAATGTCAACCCATGTTTCTCTAGTTCGTTCTCGAGTCTATCGAAGGTGACTCCTGGCTCAACACGAACAAACATTGACTTTTTGTTGATCTCTAGGATTTTATTCATGGGTTTGATATCGAGTGATATTCCACCGCGAGTTGGACTAGATGAGCTCATGCAACTTGAAGCTCCACCACGAGGTACAACAGGTATTTTGTGCTGACGGGCAATCTTCAGTACCTCTTCTATCTCATTGACATTCTCTACTCTGACTACATAATCCGCGAGGTATTTTGCTTTCCACCGATAGTGATATTGAGGAAGAACAGCAGGGTCACCACTATACACTACTCGTTCTAGTTCGGAATCTGAAACTCTCTCCTCACCAACAATCTCGACTAGCTTGTCAAGCACAGTTGCTTCGGTTTTCACGATTGGTTGTGGGTCAGGTACATTTCCTAAATCTGTTTCAGTCATCTAAACCACCTCACGGAACAAAGACTTCTCCAAGATAGACTCCCATTATTCCAAGTATTGTCCACAAAACTACTGCAGGAAGACCAAGATTGCATGTTTTCCACCCACCAAGATGTGTCAAAAGCGCGAGGGAACCAAGAATCATGCTAATTATTCCAAGCCAAACATGCCATGCGTGCATGAATAACAGCATGTTACTAATGTCTATCAGGAATGCAGGATTCATGACACTCCAGGTGCTGGCAGGCTCCATGAATAGGCTCAATACATTAATCGTCGTGAGAATGTACGCCAAACCAAGCATGATGCCATGGATTCTGGTGAACCTTTCTTCATCATAATACTCAAGAGCTGTTCCCAGATAAGCTAGAACAAGTGCTGGTGCTCCAAGTAACCAACCATAGTGAAATTGTGGTAGCTCTATAGGTTCGACGGGAATGTTTCCAACGATATATGATAATGTGGGGCTGATGCTCTCGGTCCCAGAGGCGTCCATTGCCACAATCCGCCAGAGAACTTCTTGATTATTCGCTAACCCTGGGATTGTTCCAGAATACACACCGACTTCAGTTGTTTCAGTCATACTGACATTTGTCCAAGTTGCACCATTATTGGTGCTATACTGAAGTCTGACATAGGTTATTGTTTCGGTGGAAGTGACAGAAACTGTGACTGTGAACTCTTCATTTGCTCGTGGGACTTCTGGAGTAGTTGAAGGAGACCCAATTGATGGGCCAGGACCTGCTTGAACTACATCGACGGTTATTGATGAACTAATCGAATAGGGAGTATGCTGAGCAGCAAAAATTGTCAGTGTATAGGTTCCAGCAAATGCAGGAGCTGTGATGTTATAGAATGTATGAATTGCGTTATCGGCCATGTCAAGATCTAGTGTGGGATCATTATCTGTAACTAGTCCTGGGTCATCTACATTCATTGGCACTTCTATTGTGAACTCATCATTATTGGCGACTTGACTGGGAATTCTTAGTACGAATACATCCTGTGAGAGACCAGCCGCAGTGACTTCAACCTGAAAGGTTTCTGATGGGGCCACCTCAATTGATGATATTGTACTTATCGAAAGGCCTGTGGAATCGTTATGGCAGGTAGTTGAACAATTACTTTCGGCACTACTATTCGCGAGAACATTTCCAGCTGCAACCATGATGAGGATTACTGAAGCAAAAACAACTAGTGCGACTTTGAACTTGTGCCTCATATGACAATCACCGACTCTATATCATCGGAATTCTTCTGGATATATCTCCAGGATAATTGTGTCCGCCAGTAAACGACCCTGCTTAAAATCTTACGGAATGTAATAACTCAAACATTTATTACCATTCTGAAGGTTACAATTGTTGCCAATTTTGACGTATTTTGACTTCATATGTAACTGAAACAATTGAGCCTCTCAACATATCTAATCCGTGATAGCACATTCATCAATCATCCGTAACCGAAATCTTACAAATTGTAAGATTAAGCTAACTATAGTTGTGGTAAGAGGGGACATATTTTTATTGTCCTGCTTGTGAAAATTACAAACCCTAATCTACGGACAATGGTGAAAAAAACCAATGGTGTACTACACTGAAGAGACCTCTAGGGTCAATAAGCGCTTAGTAGCAGGGTACTACCTGTTCCTTTGCTTGATTGGTTTCGCCATTCTCCTAGGACCTACGGGATCTGGAATACCTATCAC
>JAEORO010000180.1 GCA_016840855.1 Candidatus Thorarchaeota archaeon
CCGGGTCGCGGGGTAGAGGAATAAGTCTTGAAGCGTCTAACTACACTGGTGTGGTTGATTGTGAGATTCATGGAAACAGAGACACTGGAATTCGGGTCTATAGCTCGGAGAGATTTCTCTTTGATTCCAATCAGATCTATGATAATGAAGCTCCAATCTATCTCTATGGTACAAACTATGGCAGAATCAGCAACAACTCAATTCATGATAATTCCGGACGATTCAGACTCTATATAGTCAACTGGTTAGAGATTGTCAACAACACCATTTCTGGAAGTCTGGTAGATGGCATCTACATGGATTACACATCAGGTGTTGTGATAGTTGGAAACAAAATCTACGGGAATACAGTCTATGGACTGAATGTGAGATCCTATGCTCTGTTTTCCGAGATATACAACAACATGATTGGCTTCAATGGCGGAGGTAATGCTGTTGATGCTGGATTGTTCAATGATTGGGATGATGGAATAGGTACTGGCAACGTTTGGTCAGACTATTCTGGTACTGGGGTTTATTCGGTTGGAGGAATGGGAGTGGACAACTATCCTCTAGGATTCCTCACGTGGCAAGATGATGTAGAATACGTTGTTGGTTCTGTTGTTCCATCAGTCACGTGGGATGTGAGATTGCCAAATCCAGAATCGTACACATTGTTCTGGTATGGAATTCCAATTGTTCATGAATCACTGAACTCGTCTCTGGAACACATATCCAAGTCAATCGAAGGCCTAACCATCGGGAGCTACAATCTTACTATTGTTGTGACTGATGAATCGGGATATAGTCTGGTTGATGAAGTCCTTATCACTGTCATTGATGAACCTGTGACAACAACCACTACTACAACGACAACTCCAACTACGACAACTGAAACATCAACTCCTACCGATACTTCTACCCCTACAACACCAACAACTACTGATACTGAAACAGAAACCCAACCACCACCAGACATTCCAATAGTGATAATCATAACGACTGTTGGAGTCTTAGGTGTGATCGTGATTATCTTGGTTGTAATAATAAAGAAGAAGTAAGATGGCGGGCCAAGAGGGATTTCAAGGTAACTATTGATTAATCACTCAATGAGATACGAATATAGGATAAGAATACACCAAGTCAGCATTCGCTAGAAACAGAAAGCAAGAGTTGTGATATTGATTGGATCCCAGAGTAATCGAGCATGCTAGAGTCCTTGTGCAATGGAGTACTGAAGTTAATCGAGGTGAGATGGTCTTAATTCGTGCTTCTCCCGAAGCACATGATTTGATTATTGCAATCGCCAGAGAAGTCGCCAAAAGAGGAGCTAGCTATATGGTTTCGATGGAAAGTGATGAGATTATTGAAGCCTATGTTAATCATGCAGATGATGACACCATCTCATTATTCCCCAGACATTTCATGGCTGCCTTCAATGAATGTGATGTGATTATAGGAATCAATGCGCCTAACAACACGAGGACCTTATCAAGTGTGAATCCAGAGATTCTTGTCGTGAGAAGTGAAGCAAGAAAACCAATCCTTGATATGATGATGAACCGGAAGTGGTGTGACACTTTACATCCATGTAATTCTTTGGCACAGCAAGCAAACATGAGTCTTGATGAGTACAGAAACTTCGTATATAATGCCATTCTTATTGATTGGGCGGAAACATCAAAGAAAATGTCAATCTTGAAAGACCGTCTCAATCTACACAAAAGTATCCGTCTATTAGGCCAGGACACAGACCTCTATGTGGAAACCACAGGACGAATCTGGAATATCGATGACGGAAAACACAACATGCCAGCTGGTGAAGTGTATACTTCACCGGTGGAAAAAACTGTAGAGGGCAAGATCCATTTTGATATCCCTTTCCTATATCAGGGGAAGATTATCGAGGATATCAGATTGAAATTTGACGGAGGAACTGTCGTAGACTTCTCAGCAGAAAAAGGAGAGAAGACTCTCAATGCAATTCTTGAAGTTGATGATGGTGCAAAACGTCTTGGTGAGATTGCAATGGGTATGAATGATGGAATTACCAAATATACGCTGAATATGCTATTCGATGAAAAAATGGGTGGTACAATTCATTGTGCCCTTGGAAAAGCCCTCAAAGAGTGCAATGGTATTAACGAAAGTGCCATTCACATAGACATGATAAAGAGCCTTGAAAAAGGTGAGGTGTTCGCAGACGACGAAGCCATCTACAGGGACGGCAAGTTCTTTTATGATAAGTAGAGTAGCAAGTAATCTGTAATCATTTTGAAGAAGTATGGCGGGCAAGGAGGGATTTGAACCACAAAATCCAAGTCAAAGAATTACTTGATACCTTTCATGGAGAGTTGGAAAGTAGAGCTAAAAGATAGGAGGTTGGTAACTCTTCGCTTTCTAACACTTGAAGATAAAGAAAAAATCCTGAAGATGTTTTCATCAATGTCGGATGATACATTGAGATGGAGTTTACCACCTTATGATGAGGAGTGGATTAATCGAACATTAGCCATTATCGAGAACCTCATTCCTCTAATAGCAGTTCACGGAGAGAGAATTGTTGGTTCGTGCACGATTGCAAAGTCTCGTCATGCCAGAAGAAAAGGTGTTGGCGATATCGGGATTTTTCTGCACGAAGACTTTCACAGAGTTGGTCTTGGTACTGCCATGATGGAACTTGCTCTCGATTTGGCAAGGAAACAAGAACTCCATAGAATCTGGCTTGAGGTTGCAGAAGGAAACAAAGCAGCTATAGGCCTCTATGAGAAAATCGGGTTTAAGATTGAAGGAAGATTGAGATCCTCTTTTGTTGAAGATGACAACAAATACCACGATACATTAGTTATGGGAATACTATTGTAGAAAAGGATGTGGCGGGCCAGGGGGGATTTGTTCGGTGGAAAGGCAATCTTTTCACCATTGAACCCCCGACCAACAAGTTAAGAGCTTCAACACACCAGAGAATTTCTGAACGTACTGTCGCTATACCTGGCTTAGCCACTGGCCCGTGATTTCGCCTCTGCTCTGTTTCAGGATATAGAGCTTTCGGAACATCTGAATCAGTCACAGCCCACGAAACTTCTTTCGGGTTTCTTTGAATTTTGTCAGAGGACGATAGTTGAAGACATAGACTAGAACTAGGAATATAAACCACATCAAGAGTGCCGCAAAAGCCAATGAAGCGAGATTCAAGAGTAGAAACATCAGGACAATGACAATTCCAAACATCTGATACATAGCAAATGCAAAGAATGAAGCAAATTTGGCAGTTCTTGTCATAGGGGGAACATATTCGCAGAAGTATAGTATATACCAGAAACTCCAACCAATAATGAGGAGAAGAAGTTCAAAGATGAGAGCCAGAAAGAAAAGAATCACTTGGGCAATGAACAGACTTGGATCTGGAAGTTGTGTCACAAGTAATGTGATGACTGTAAATGTGAAAACAGCAAATAGAGAGGCA
>JAEORO010000181.1 GCA_016840855.1 Candidatus Thorarchaeota archaeon
GGAGAACCTTCATCAGCACTACTCCGAATTAGTCACACAATCTTTGTGTGGACCAACTAATCTATCTAGCTGTTAACTGCACAGTAAGGATGTGTTTGAGGTTGATAACTTGACTGACCCTGCGTGTGTCGATTTACCTGTACATGTCAGAGACCGTGACATTTTCCATGACATAGAAGGTCGTGTCTTTGTCGTTCTTGGATACATTCAACCATCTGACCGGATACTCTCATTCCTCAAATACATGCCCGACTCATCAGGAGAATGGCAATCTGGTGACATCAAGTACAAGAGAATATTCTGGGGCAGTGTAAGCTCAACTATCGAAGGCATGAATGTTCTTCCCTCTGATTACATAGTTGAAGACAGTCATTTTGGTACTGACCTCTTAGAGCCTCCTCGTGATATTGTTGCAAAATACTTCAGTCCTGAGATTAGACTTAGAGAAATCTTGGACATTGGTCCCTCTGACCAACTTGAGGAACTAGTGAAACGTGGAGCCGACACACTTCATGATGCCCTAGATATCCCATATGATCGAATTGGAGTCGCAGGAAGTATACTTTGGAAAGGACATAGTCTAGAACGATCCGATGTCAATATGAACATCTATGGATTTGATTCCTCTTGGACTCTGCATAATAACTATGATTCTCTCATGGAAGGGAGAATGGATGCACGTCTCCGCGAACTTGCGGATTGGCGGCATGCTATAGACCGGGTCCATGCAAGAGTCCCGATTCTAAAATCTGAAGATTTACAGAATCTCTTTACTCGAAGAAAAGCCCTATGTTTAGATGATGTTTGCATTGGAATAACACCTATTCTCTTACCAGATGAAATTCCCATTCAATACGGTGGTGAATCATACTCTATGATAAGTACCACGCCAGTGTCAATCACTATGGATATTCATGGAGATGAGTTTGGCATCTTTCATCCCGCAATCTATGATGCACAATCATCATCACTTGATATTCTCAATGACAACTCGGTGAGTCGAATTATGGTTTATGATGGTGCTTTTGGAGGTCTTCTTAGAACGGGAGATAGGGTAGAGGTCACTGGAACTCTCCAAAGAGTGACTTCTCAAGACGGTACCCCACCTTTCTACCAGGTCATGGTGGGGACTAAATCGGGAGCAGGTAAAGAGTACATTCGGTTACTCGGATAACCCAGAATCACAAGTATCTTAGGTCTAGAGGTATCTCTTAAAATGATGTCAACAAAGAAACGCTTCCTGAAGATTGATGTACGTCATGGAGAGAGAATCAGGAAAGCTTTGCTTGAACATAAGCTTCTCGACACTGACTATAGGATATTATCCCAAGATGGGCGGCTCATCATACCGCTTCGTAGTGGATTCGAAGACGAAAAACTTGACAGTATTCTTGGACCCATTGATTATGAAACTGGAGAGATGGAATTCGAGCTTATCTCTCAAAGCCCCAAAAGCCTAGCAGAAGCTCTTGAGAACTATCTTACTCCAGAAGAACTTGAACTCGTTCCTCGGTCGTATGACCTTATTGGAGATATTGCTGTCTTAGAGATACCTGATGAACTCTCAAAACACAAAGAAATCATTGGAAAGACGTTCCATGAGGTTCACAGGAATTTCTCCACAGTCCTTGCAAAGAAAGGCGCAATCTCAGGAGCCACGAGGGTCAGAGAATATCAATGTCTATCTGGTGAAGACAGGACTGATACAATTCACATAGAATATGGTTGTCGTCTTGCTGTTGACCTGTCTAAGGCATACTTTAGTCCAAGACTTCTTGAAGAACACAATAGGATAGCTCAACTTGTAAAAGAGAACGAGTTTGTTGTGGACATGTTCTGTGGTGTTGGCTCCTTTCCGATTCACATAGCAAAACAAAGGAGAGCTCACATAGTTGCAATTGACATCAACCCAGATGCCATCAAACTTCTCAATAAGAGTATGAAATTGAACCGACTACTTGGAACTATTGAACCAATAGTTGGAGATGCAAAAGACTACTCTCAAACTCACGTTGCTGATCGAGTCATAATGAACCACCCCTCAGGCGCCTTTAATTTCGTTTCAGATGCATGCCGTATCCTGAAACCAAGAGGTGTGTTGCACTACTATGATTTTATGGGTGGAGATGATCCAGAGGGAATGGCTGTCAACAGACTCTCGAAACTTGTCGAAGATGCTGGTTATTCTCTTGCCACAGTCGACCTTGTGAGAAGAGTGAGGAATAGCGCACCGTATGAATTTCAAGTCGTCATAGACGCGACTATTATGTGATAAAGACCAACTCGCAATCGATGACTGCATCAGGTCTTCTTAATCTCTTAACAAACTCACGGCTTAGGTCTGAAGCAGCTTTGTCAGCATTCACCATGACGGTCCGTCCACATTCGTACGAGCTTTTCCTAGCGACCATGCTTGTTGAGTCTAAATATTGCAGGCCAGGACTTCCAGTCCCTGAAACTTCCTCAGAATATCCCTCAACACTCATCTTCAGAGTTATCTTAGTGCTTGATTTAGAAGCTAATCTCTTTATCTCGGAGCCCAAATCGCTCAGCGCAATATCTGCGCAGACTCCCACAATGCAAGACCCTTGCTTTGTGAGGTGCTTTTCTGTGGTCAGCTCAACTGTTGTTTTATGTTTTCCAACAATGTTTTCATGACCATAAGCCTTGAACTGGACTCTCTGCATGGATATTGTATTGCGCTCAAGCCTTTTATGAATGCATTCTCTTTCTATTTGTGATTCACATGCCCGATAATCGTTTCAAGAAAACCATTGATGACTTAGTTCGACGTCTTCGTAATAATGGATACATCAAAAGCGAGGAGGTGGAGCGAGCTTTTAGGGCTGTGCCAAGAGAGGAGTTTGTACATCCTGATACTCGAAATTATGCTTACCGTGACTCGCCGCTCCCAATAGGACTAGGTCAGACAATCTCTGCTCCCCATATGTGCGTGATAATGTGCGAAGCCCTTGACTTGAAACCAGGGCTCAAGATGCTCGAAGTAGGTGCTGGTTCAGGGTATCATGCAGCCCTCTGTGCTGAGCTAGTGGCACCTAAAACTACCGACACCCCTGGCCACGTGTACACCATAGAAATTGTTGCAGGACTAATTGAATTTGCGAAGGCCAATCTGAAGCGCAGTGGATATGAGGATAGGGTCACCCTTATCCATGCTGATGGCGGCATAGGACTACCTGAGTATGCTCCATATGATAGAATTCTTGTTGCTGCCGCCGCCCCTTCTATTCCAGAGCCACTAATTGAACAGCTTGCTCTTGGTGGTATCATGTTGATTCCGGTAGGAGGGAGAGGATTCTTTCAAGAACTCATGATGGTCAAAAAAGATGAAGAGGGGAAAGTGACCCAGAAGCATTGGGGGGGTGTGGCATTTGTCCCTCTTACAGGTAAGTATGGACATTAGATCAAGTAGCCATGTGCAGTGGAATCACTGTTAGAGTGATTGTATCATTATCAACTAGGCCAAGAGCTTCCCTGATGTTGGTTGCAGCAACGACTTCTAGGATTTCTTCACTGTGATGCGTACGCTGAGCTATAACGACGGCAGCTTCAATCTTATTGTTCACTTTCACTCGATAGCATATCACATCACCAAATGTACGTCCTTTATGCGTAAACCCACTTAACACCAGTGGCGGAGTGTTCTTCATTCTGCCAATTGCTTTTCGTGAATCATCATCTGATATCTTCACGTTTAAAGTTCCTAAATGAGGTTTAAACCCAAGAGCAGCCCTCAGTTTTGATGAATAAATTTCCACATAATAAGCCCCCTCTCCCAAGCCTGTGATTACGGTTCCCTGTATCATAATCTCGTCTTCAGGAGGTGTGAATGCAATCTCTAGGTTTGATAGAACATGTAGGAGTTCCTCGCGTCCTTTATCAGTTATCTGAAGTATCATCCCATCAGCAGTATGAACTCTGTTCAAATAGCCCTGTTTAACACACAGTGAAACTCTCCTTGAGGCTGTCTGCTGACTGACTTTCAGAATTTCACCCAACTCACGGGTGGTGATTGTCGTCTTATTGTGAATTGCTCCTTTATTAGCCAGAGAATACAGTGTAAACCAGATATCCGGGATAATCATTATAATCAGTCCTTCAAATGTTCTCCAAATTTATCGAGTTTTTTCATCAGCTTACTTTGCCCAGAGGCTCTAGTGATGTCGCCTCGAGTCCGTTCAACCAGAGACCTTCCAACATCACATTTTCTTCTAAGGTCTGGAACTAGCGCTGTTGGATAGTCAAATGTCTGCAGTTCTTCAAGGATTTCCTCCATAAGATCAAGGATGGCTTCTGCTTTTTCAACATCATCTTTACGTAATAGGTCCAAAACAACTCTTCTGAGTTCACCTACTGTATCTGCAAGACCAGTCAAGTACGCTCTCGATGGGATACTATACTCATTGGGGGGCGTGAACATGCCATTTTCTAACAGAGAGAGCAAATTTACAGCTTCTGTCAACTCTTGATAGGCCACATCAAGTCCCCTTGACCTTAACATGAAGTCGCTATTAGATAATTCATTAGCAGCTTCAATAATACAGTGATTTGCCTCAGAAATCAGGCTTCTGGCATCATTGAACTTTCCTCTGTGAGTCATTTTTATGGACTCGCTGCATTTCCGAACTGCTTGACGTCCAAGTGGTAGTGTCTTCTCGCGCACAGAATCGTCGCCTTCAATCTCGTCCCGCAGTGCTTTGAGGATATCTGATAGTTTCATCTTACTCGCCTTCGAGTCTGTCATAGCTTCTTAATTTGTTTGCTGCGTGATAACAATGTGACCCGGCTCTCAATTTGTTCATTAAGAAGATAATAGCCTGTTATTGTAGCTAGGCTCTCAGAAAATGCACGAATCTCCCGGTGGCTAGGCACATTGGTCTGGTTAAGCCGTCCTCTCGATGACCCTAGAAACATGTAACCTTTCACCTCAATGAAATCAGGTTCTCCTATATTGATAAGATCTGCATATGCTCTGACATCATGCATGTTTCGATTTACAACCATTGTCAATCTATTGACAGTTCTAGTGCTAAGCGACCCTAGCATCTCTTGTGACTCCAAAATACTCTCCCATCCATCCTTAATCCCAGGCTTGCATAACTTCCTATAGGTATCGTCATCAGGCGCAGCTAATGTGATATAGAGCTGCGTCGGTAGTGACATAGTCGCTAACACATCTGGATTTGTTCCATTAGTAACCAAAAAAGAAGTCATTCCCCGCTGATGAATCTCATCGATAAGGTCACTAATATGAGGATCAAGGGTTGGCTCTCCTGCCAAAGATATCGCTACATGTTTCGGGTCCCTAGCTTCTTTGTACTTCTTCTCTGATACTGATACGCTAATCTCAGGATTATATCCTCCAAGTGACCTCAGGTTTGCCATCAGTACTGCGTCCATGAGTTCACTGACGGGCATCACATCTTCTCTAGTCACTTTTACTTGGTTCCAATTGATTCCGATGTCTGTAGGTGTAACTCGCCAACAGAAATCACAATTTTGAGTACATTTGTCTACAACAGGTGTCATCTGAAGACATCTATGCGACTGGATACCATAGAATTTTTCCTTGTAGCATGAAGTATCATGGAGCATTGATTTCTTTTGCCACTGACACGCTTTGTAAGCCCCCCTTTTACCAAGTAGGTGATACCCTTGTTTCTCGAGCTTCTTGCTCAATTCAATTGGCATATCGAA
>JAEORO010000037.1 GCA_016840855.1 Candidatus Thorarchaeota archaeon
CGATTTATCAATCTTGAAACTAGTCAGCCAGTGTCAACTCCAATCCGGATTGCTTACCACCTCTATACAAAGAGAATAGTCCGAATAATGGGGCGACTAATCTCAGGTTCTAGAACAGGTTATGCATATCTCGCACACTCAGTTGCGAATTTCTTTGATGCTGAGGAATTGTCTATGATTCTTTATGAGGTTGGATTCTCAAAAGTTGGTCACAGAACGATGAGCCTTGGTGTTGTTGCCATTCATAAGGCTGTGAAGTAGCACAAGTGATGCTTGCTAGAATATGCGAATGATTTTACTAGAAACAAGTAGGATGATTTGGCAAAACGAGATGAATTGATGCTGATTGACAGGTCTGGCGATGATTCTGTTGCCTACATGAGCAGAACTGGTCGGTTTATACCGCCACTCCGCAAAGCTGAAGAATAATTATCGTGCTCACAAACCAGCTCTCATTCATTAGTGAATTGAAGAAGCTCAAGAACATTCCCTGATGGATCTTTCATTGCCATGACGAAACCCGCAACAAATGCTTGTGGGCTCTCTTGAAGAAACTCAACGCCTTTGCTGCTCATTTCTTTGGCAGCTTTTTCTATATTGTCAGTTTCAATACCAAGTACAATTTGCGACTTGCCTGGGTATTGTGTTTTATTTGGCTTCTCGACTCTCTCAAGGATAACTGGCGGCCCATCATTCTCAAGGCGCACAATGCACCCGTCATCGTATCTCTGTGCTTCCTTGAAACCAAGTTTCTCACAGTAGAATTCTACAGCTTTATCGATGTCATCTACATAAATCCCGATTACACATACACTTGTCAATTTGGAGTCCTCTGAATTTGATAAAAGAATCCCTAATTGCAATAAGTATTACTCATCGCGTAATCTTGTTCCTTTACTAGAATTCGCTGAAGAATGACTTGCCATGCAAGAGGCGGGAATGATTAATCCCAGTAAACATATCACTTTTCCAGCTCTGTGACTCCTGACATCGAGATTATCAACGATTGCTTCGAAGACGTTCTTTTTAGCATAAAGATTGTACATAATGAGTGTAAACATCTAGGACATGTAGCGAGATGAGTTCCTATACAATAGAAAAGAAATCGATTATCGCTGCTATTGTCATTGTAGTAGTTCTTGCATCTTCCATCTTGTATATTGCCTCATCTCCATCTAAACCATTGGCAGGCGTCAACGTCGCAATCTA
Source organism: Candidatus Thorarchaeota archaeon (assembly GCA_016840855.1). Classification (GTDB taxonomy): domain Archaea; phylum Asgardarchaeota; class Thorarchaeia; order Thorarchaeales; family Thorarchaeaceae; genus SMTZ1-45. The sequence continues at coordinate 1,210 of JAEORO010000037.1, forward strand.
TGACGACCGTGGAACATTCGCTGAAAGCCAATTTGCTTTGGAAAGTATGTTCAGATGGATGGGAGCAAATGTTACAGTAATCAGTAGTAACGATGTTGAATCAGGAGCCTTGGATTCGTATGATTTCTTTGTTGCACCAGGAGGTTGCTGGTGCGACGACCGCTGTGAAATACTAGATGATTACGAAATCATTCGGCAATTTGTTCTTCAAGGAGGATCTTATTTTGGAATTGGTGGCGGTGCATCCTATGCTACTGAATTTCGGCTTGGTCTATTCCAAGGGATAATCTGGTCTGATTGTAATGGGACTGGTGACTGGCTTCTTGAGATGGATGTGAATAAAGAATCAACAGGTCCTGATTTAAGTGATGAACCAGATTCGTACATCATCTTCTACGAATCATCCGGATACTTTGATGCTGTTAACATGACAGGAATAATCCCAATCTGCACTTATACTGATACGGGGTTGCCTTCAATGATTGCCTTCAAATATGGGAATGGGACAGTTTTCCTCTCAAGTCCGCATCCAGAATATGAGGAAGGAAACATGAATGATGGAACTGACTTCTGGGATCGGGAACCTGACCCCGACTCAGAATGGGGTCTTATGTTGAAGATATGTCAGTGGCTCCTCGATGAGTCTCCTTAGTTTAATGCGTTTGTAACTTAGTTTAAGTAATGACGCTATGGTCTACAGTCATGTCACTTTTAACAAGAATGAGCGAGTATATGCTTTGGGCTGATGAGAAGATATGGGGTTATGTTAAAACTCTCACAGATGAAGAATTCTCACTGGTAGTCAGTAATCAGAGCGGCAGTATTCACGAACGATATCTGCATATGGCGCAAGGTCATTCTCAATGGCTCCATCTATGGATAGAAAAAGAACAGGAAAAGATCGAACTTGAGAAACTATCCCGAAACGACTTGTTCTCTTATCTCAACAGTATTAATCGCAGAATTGTGGGTCTAGCCCATAGCAATGATATTGATGCCATCAAGAATCCCTTTCGGTCAGCAGAGACACCTCTTATGTTGGAAGAAATGATCTTCAACATTATTAATCATGCAACGTATCATCGAGCGCAAATCGTGACATTACTTCGAATTCTGGGCAAGGATGTGGCGATGACAGACTACGTACCTTATCTACTAGAAACTTTTGAGAACGAGAAGAATGAATAAACCATCATTTCAAAGACGAACCTGTGTTTTCACTGATACAAAAGGCGAATGATTTTACTAGATTCTCAAAAAAGCCCACGTGCTCATATCTTGAGATCAATTATCTTTCTTTCTTTTCTACTTCTCTCCGCTGCAAATGTCATCAAGTGAGTTTCTAGAGTTTCTTCTGGCCCTGAGAGTATCTTGCTGGGATCGTTCTCGGAAACCGCTGAAATAAACGAATGAATTAGACCATAGTCTCCTCCTCCATGGTCTGCAAGTGATGCTGGTTCCTCTGAAGAAATATCTACAATTTCAGACCTGCCCGTTAGGAACTCGTAAAATTGAATCTTTGTTCCATTTCCATAAATTTCTCCTCTAGTCCCAAAAATACGTGTCTCTCTCTGTCTAGCTTTAGTGAAACCAGTCATGGTGAATGTCGCTGTTTCGCCACCCTCGAATTCCATGTTTACAACCTGATGATCCACTACATCATTGTCGCAATCATAAACACATCTTCCGTAAGGTCCCTCTCGGAGAGCCTTGATAACTCCTGGCACAGTTACTTCCGATGTGACAACACTCACTGGCCACCCTGTGTTTCCACGTTTGATGAATCCGAGATAGATTCGCTTTGCCGAATACGGACAGTCCGGTTCGAAATCACATTCTAGGCAATTATTTCCCGCAATGCTAGGTTTGTTTTCTTTTTTGAAGTGAGTGAGTGAACCATAGGAAGAAACAGACACGCATTTTTTCCCCATTATGTGTCGTATCCAATCAAGGTCATGGCAAGACTTCGTGAGTAACATGAACGAGGATTCTTTCTCATTTCTCCAATTTCCTCTTACAAATGAATGTGCCTGATGCCAAAATCCAACTGGCTCAAGATGTTGGATACTAATGACATCACCAATTATACCAGATTCGATTAGTCCCTTCAGTATCTGTGTATATTTTGTATACCTGAGTACATGTCCCACGGCAAATAAGACCTTTTTATCGAGGACAGTCTTAGTTATATCTCGACAGCTTTTCTCATCAACAGCCATTGGCTTTTCTAGGAGGATGTGATACCCCTTCTTCGCAAATGCAATTGCAGGGTCTCGATGCATGTGATCCTGAGTTGTGATTATTGCCACATCTGCAAATCTGTCCCGCTTCGCTAGATCTTTCCAATCCTCGAAGACATTCTCTTTTGGTATATCATATTCTTGCGCCATTTTTTCTCTGTAAAAGTCACGTGGTTCAGCTACACCAACAATCTTAGCTCTGTCTGGATGTTCCTTTGAATATGATGCATAAACAAATCCCCGATCTCCTGCTCCTGCAATAATAATCTCAACTGGTTTCATGCGCACCCCTCTTTCTATTTGGGTTGGTGTCTATGAGCTAGTCTTACATTTCAATGTATACTTTGATTCAAAGGAATTGATGTTGGTGAGATGAATCTTTTGAAGTCTTGGAAGAAAAAATAGTGTTAGAAGTCAATTTACGCTATCCTGTCTACTTAGTCAAGCTCATAAGAATCAACGAAATATCTACTTCTATGCAATTTCCTGCGCGACGAGCATACCATACAATATACGACACTTCACTGGCTGAATCGATCAGATATGCTGCTGAGAATGATTGGAATGGTATCGTTCCTGATTTAGGTGTCCCAATTTTCTCGCCCGAGAAAATCACCTCCAGAGAACGAACCATGCTGCGAGAGCTATCCAATGATTTCTCCATCGAATGGGGATTTCATGCACCTGGTGATGATGTGAGTCTTCTGTCAACCTATCCCTCAATCAGAAGTGGTGTAATCTCATACTTCAAGCAAATCATAAATCTAGCAAGAGAGCTCAGTGTAGGACCAACGAATATGGTAATACACGCTGGAGTTCCACCAAGCTTTAGAAAAGCAGGCAACCAACCCATGGATGGCTTTAGCCAGCAATATCAATCAGTCTATGCTCAAGTTCTTCGAGAGAATCTGTCTGAGCTTCTTACGCACGCTCGACCACAGGTCAAATTGGTTATTGAAAATGTCAATTGGACACCACTCGTTCGCGAAGTAATTGAGCATCTTATTCCCCAAGGGCTAAAGCTGTGTCTTGACATACCAAAGCTCTATGGCTTGGATTTGAAAATAAGAGAGGCTGATTGGAGTCTATTTCAGAGATATAAGGGGTCTATCGAAGTTGTTCACATTCATGATGTCATTCCACAGATTGGGGAACATCAGGTGGTCGGGAATGGACTTATCGACTTCCAAGAAACATTGGCTTTCCTCAGTAAGCTTTCAGCGAAGCCTCAATATGTGTTTGAAGTACGACCCCGAGAAGAGGCTCATAGAAGTCTGGCTAATATTGGACAGATCATGAAGATCTTTAACTATAACTTGTAGTCTTTCCTAAAGCAAACCAGACCCAATCAAATAAATTACTAAAAACACAATAAAACCCACAATCAGTATTATTAATCCAGCTATAGTTCTCCAGTTCATTTTCAGTCACCTTCTATTTTGCTTCGCGCGCTCTCAAAGCATCACGAATCTCTAGAAATGCATCAAGTGTTTCTCTAGTCAAGACATGCTTCTTAAGTCGTATCCGTCTTGGTGTTAGGGATTTTGGTGCTTTTCTACCAAACATTCGCATCTCTCGGAGTATGAAGTCCCGCAATTCTTCGTGGAATTTTATACCTTCAATCTTTTCTTCAGCTTCAGATTTTAGTTTGTCAACAATGAGCG
>JAEORO010000182.1 GCA_016840855.1 Candidatus Thorarchaeota archaeon
TGGACGTTTTTGGTCAAGTTCAGCATCACAACGTTGACAAGGTTCTTCTCGTTGGAGGACAGTCCAACTCCAAATTTGGAGGAGGGGACGTCATTGAACCGATATACATTCTCATGAGCGGTCGTGCTGTTGATGTCGTTGACAAGGACTATGAACGACAGGTACCAGTCGGCAAGTTTGCAGTCGAGCACACTAGAGAGTGGTTGAGCAAAGATCTGCCGCATTTGGATGTAAACTCAGATGTGATTATTGATTACAAGATTCGTGCTGGAAGCACAGACCTAGTCGGCAACTTTGACCTACAGACAGGCATTCCACGAGCTAATGATACAAGCTTTGGTGTCGGGTATGCGCCATTCTCGCCTACTGAGTTAATCACATTGGAAGCAGAGCAACTCCTCAACAGCGAGAAGGTCAAGAAGCAATGGCCTCAGATTGGTGAAGACATTAAGATCATGGGGACGAGAATCGACGACAAAATCCACGTTCAGGTTGCAGCAGCAATCATATCAAGTGAAACCAAAGACAGACAGGAGTATGCCAATGTCATGCATGGTATTGAAGACCTCGTCACAGACCTCGCTGTGAAGATAACTGACATGGAAGTGGATGTAAGCGTCAACACGGCAGACAGCCCAGAAGACAACCTGTTCTACCTCACTGTGACCGGAACCTCAGCTGAGCATGGCGATGATGGTCAGGTAGGACGAGGAAATCGCGCGAACGGTCTTATTACTCCTTACAGACCTATGACTCTTGAGGCAGCTGCTGGAAAGAATCCAGTATCACATGTGGGCAAAACATACAACGTGACTGCAAGAGAAATCACAGAGAGAGTCTATAAAGAACATCCGGACCTTGCTCAAGTATACTGCTATATTGTGAGCCAGATTGGAGCTCCGATTACCGAACCACAGGCAGTCAATATAGAAATCTATGGCGATTGTGACCTCAACAAGGTCAGAGGTTCTGTTGAATCTATCACTGAAGAAGTGATTGCAAAACTGCCACGTGTCTGGGAAGGCTTTGTGAAGAGGCAGTACCAGCTCTGGTAAGATTAGTAGAAGTGTGTAGGGAATATTTTACCCTACACAGTTCAGTCTTTTTCCGTTTTTCGCCTAAAGAAACCCAATAGTTATTAGATTCCATGAGGTTAAAGGAATTGGGTGTTTCGTTTGAGCAGGAGATTCTTTGTTTATACTATTATGCTAATTCTGATCATGACGTTCCTTTCAGCGAACGGGTATTTGGTCTTTGAGAACACTGAATCTTGCGCAGTTCATAATGAGAAGCATCAGATGACGCTTGGACAATCATATACACCTCATGCATCTATCTTCATTAACGATAATTCTGGTTTTGCAAGCCAAGGATGGCCTGGAAGGGGAATTATCGGAGATCCCTATATCATAGAAGGATTGAGTTTTGATGATGGAAGCGGGACTTGCATTTCAATAAGCGACACAACAGTTTATTTTGAGATAAGGAATTGTTATTTTAAAAGGCATGAAAGTGGTACAACCGGTAATGGTGTTCTCTTGGAAAACTTGGCCAATGGGAAAATCATAGATAGTATCATAGAGCAACGAAAACTGGCAATCAAAGTTCTCGACTCGCAAAATTGTATGCTAATGAATAACATTGTCTATCAAACTTGGGGAATCTTTCTCAATAATTCGAATAGTTGTACTCTAAGGGAGAACAATGTGAAAGCGAATAGTTACGGTCATGCGTTTATGATAAACGATTCATACAACTTCACACTTGATTTCAATACTGCTGAAGACAGTAGTCAAGGGGGATTCGAAATTTCTAATTTAACTGCCTCCAGCCTGACTAGAAATACTGCTCATGATAACAGTTATTTTGGATTCTCTACCGTCGGTTCAGCAAATTGCACATTTTCTCTTAATTCAGCATATAACAATCATGATCCTGGCTTCATCCTATCAAGTTCATTCAATTGTACAATGGCGAATAACACCTCATACTTCAACACACTTGGTGGAATTTCTCTTTCGAGTACAGCCAATTGCACCTTGATGTACAACAATGTATACAACAATTCATACTATGGTATTTTTTTGGGATCCAATAGTGAATATAATCGGATATATCTCAATCGAATCGATATAAATGGAGAAGGAACTGCAAAAGACGATGGCGATTCTAATTATTGGGATGATGGTGTATCACAAGGCAATTACTGGAGAGATTATAATGGCTTCGGTTCCTACCCTGTACCTGGTTATGCGCACAGTATTGATCACTTCCCATTTGGTTGGAATCCAGTAACGACCCAGAGTAATCCCGGAGATAGTGCTGATCTAATAGGTCTGGTAATCGTAATCTCTACTGGAGGGATTACTATTGCAGCTATCTGTGTCGTAATCATCATGAAGAAGAGAAGTTCAGTACAATGATAGGGGGAAGAAAACCTCTCCCATATCTCTTCTTTACTCGATTCCAATATGTAAGTGGAACCTTGCTACACCTAGCAATACTTATTGTCACAGATTTATCCAATCTTTTTGGCTATACCTTTCTTCTTCATGCCTAGAATGAAATCAAGAATCTAATGTCACATGTTTAATACGAGGAGGTTGTCGCGGTAAGTAGAGATTCAATCTCTTTACGATACCCTTTCTTGTTCTTGCTTGTCTATTCCAAGTGACTTCATGAATGCATCACTATTTGATTCACGTCCCAAGAAGTCTCGGACAAGTTCATCAGGGTCGCGACTTCCACCTGGTGCTAGGATTTTAACACGATACTCATATCCTGTTTTTTCGTCCATGAAACCATTCTCTTCGAACTTCGTGAAGACATCCTCTGCATACACCCTAGACCAGAGGTAGCCATAATATCCAGCTTCGTATCCGCCCATTAAGTGACCAAAGGACGCTTCAGGGCAAGTGTTCCTGGGGTGGGAGAATAATGAAATATCTTGAAAGTTCTTGAACCACTCTGAAGTCGTATCTTCTGGGACTTCAATATGATAGATCATATCGATGAGTGAGAAAAAGACCTGTCGTAATTGCAGAAGTCCTATATCTAGCAATTTGCCATCTATTAACTTCTTTAAGAGCTCAGAGGGCAATTTCCTATCTGGCTCTTGATAATGACCCGACAGAAGAGCGAGGACTTCTTCCTTCCAAACCCAGTTCTGAAACATCATAGAAGGAGTTTCTATGAAGTCAGGCAGTACACCATCTAGACTAAAACTCGCATAACTTGCACTATTCGAAATAACATGCATTAAGTGTCCAAACTCGTGGAAGAAGGTCTCAACTTCTGAATGAGTCAAAAGAGATGGCTGCGTGGTCGATGGTTTGGGAAAATTGGCAACCATTGCTGTGATGGGTAGGAGTATCTCACCATTCTTGATTCTACGATTGAGCAAATCAAAGACCGCATAGTGTTTGTACTTCCCATCTCGAGGATAGAGATCCAAGTAGAAAACACCTTTCGTTTCCTCTGTGACAGCATCGACTACCTTGAACTCGCGCACGTCTTCATGCCATACATTCGGCGTCTGCGTCTCAATGAAATTGAGATTGAGGACTTTTTGATAGATATCTAATACCCCTGCGACGACTCGCTCCATTGGAAAATATTTCTTAATCTCATTTTGATTCACTGAGAATTTCTCTTTCATCAGCATCTCGTGGTAGTAGAAGAGATCCCAAAGTTCGAGGGTAATCTCATCTGACGTGAGACCTAGCTCTCGTGCTTTTAACTCCTTGAGAGTATCTAATTCCTTATGACCTAGAGGTTCGAGTTTTGCCTTAAGATCATTTAGAAAGTCTAGCACACGCTTTGGAGTCTTTGCCATCTTGATGCTGATCTGGTATTCTGCGAAGTTTGAATATCCTGCAAGCTTTGCCAATCGATCTCTAAGCGCGAGGGCATCAGAGAAACGTTCGCTGTTCACCTTGCCTCCTCGGTTGTTAAAAGCGATTGTAATTCTCTTTCTAGTTTCATGATTCTTAGCATAGTTCCTAACAGGGATATAGACTGGATAATCTAGTGGCAGTAAATAGGCGTCCCCTTGTTTCTCTAGATTTTCATAGATATCAGGAGGAACTCCTTCTAGCTCAGTCTGTGTAAAGGGGATGGTAGTAGTTTCCTCATTAAGAGTTCTGTTATAATCAGATTCGAGAACGGTGATATTATTTGAAATCTCAAGGAACTCCCTGCGCTCGTCATCGTCAAGAGCGGCGCCTCTATGTCTGAACACATCGAGTGTGCGTTTCAATAATGCTTGTTCCTCGACACCTAAAGTGTTCTTAATTGGTTCGAGCTGGGAGATGACGTCATAGAGGTCCTTGCGACCCAACACCTCATTCTCAAACTTCTGCAGCTGTTTCTCGACATCATCAGCAATGTCTCGCTGAGCTTTATCTTTTGACACATTCTTCAAGAAAGCCAAGGGATTCAATCGCTCTTCAAGCAAACTCAGTACTTCTTCAAAGTCTTGAAGTGTTTTGAGCGATACATTACCTACTGGCGTTTTTGATATGGAATCTAATTCCTGTTTTGCTTCAGCAATTGCTTCATCCGCAATGGATTGTATCTTCTCTGGGCTGACACCCCAATCCAATTTGCGGATTGTTCCTTCCTCCGTCATAGCCTCGCTACGACAATCTTCCATATTTAAGAACCACTCTATCGGCTTTGAAACCACATTAATTTGGCAAATTGCTCGCAAAGAATACGCAGACTATCATGTAACATGTTTTTTAAGGACTCAAGTATAGTTTCCAACCAAGTCAACCCCAGTTGTCATGCCATGGGGTTGTTAATACATCAGGAGAATTAATAGCATGGGCAAAATAACTGACCCCATCGCCAAGCGAATCAGGAAAAAAGCCGCCAGGGATATCAAAGGTGGGTTTATTGGCACAATAACCCATTACATTCCCGGATGGCATGGTTACCAGGAGAAAAATGAACGGCGCGCCGCCGACAAAGTTCTCCGTGAATTCCTTGCAGACCAACTTCGTCTTGTCAAACAAGACCTAGAGAAGCTGCAGATGATGGTTGTTGAGTATAACCTTAGTAAAACTTGGGAAACATTCGACAGGATGCTCAATCTTACAGACAAGATAGAGAGCGCAATCCGATATGCTGATTATGGCTATGCGGCTTGGGGTAGCAAAGAGAAGATCAATGAGGGAGAGCTCGACAAGATGTATGAGTTCGACGCGACACTCATTGACGACATCGGCGATGTTAACGATGTAGTTGAAGAGTTTCAGGATCAGATGAACCAAGGTAAATTTGACGAAGCCTGGAACTACACCTACAGAATGTGGACAATCATGCAGCGTTTCGAAGAGAAATGGGCTCAAAGAGAAGGCTACATGAAGGGTTACCAAGACTAGTCAATTTTCATTATTCCGGGGTTATTCCCCGGAATTCTACTTCTTTTCAAAGTAATCTCAGAGTATATTCCAGTTTTCTACTGAGTAGCAGTAGCCTCGGATGGGACTTCTCTCGTTACTTGCCGAAGAGCTTCTTTGAAAAGTCATCCAAGGTCATACCCGTGAATTCTTCGAACCAAGTGGGAAATTGAACTATCGTCTCATCAATGTTTGCTACTGAGATGGTATAGTACGGCGGTCCTGAATTCTCAATCTGTATGAATTTGGTCACAGCTGAAAATTCCTTATTACCCAGCATATTCCCAATTCGATACATTATTTCGTCGTCAGTGAGTCCTTCAGACGATGTTTCAAA
>JAEORO010000038.1 GCA_016840855.1 Candidatus Thorarchaeota archaeon
CTACTGAGCCGTTCGCGACGGACTCGGATGCGAGCCCGTTCCACTTGCATGTCTTAACCCCAAGCCGATAGCAGTGCCCTCTAGCAGGATCAACTAGAGTTGTCCTAATCATACACGGTTAGCAAGGTAAGACTGGAGTAGTAGTCAGTCTCCGTGTACAATGTTTACACACTATGAACTATAATTGCTTGATGAAGTACAGGCGTAACGGGGTTAGCAGAGATGGCTTACCCAATTAATGCCTGCACACTGTTGAGCCTATCTTAGACCTGAGGGCATTCTGGCACTCCTTGTGTCAGTCTATCTCACGTCCGCATCTTGTTGTCGCGTCTGGAAATCACCAACCATCATCGCTTGGCACTCGCCGACAGCATCCGGCCTGACACCGTATGACGCGAAAGCAAACCCCCCCGCGAAGAGTTCGAATAAAAAGCTTTCCAAGGGGCGACTTTTTTGAAGCCCATTTGATACCAAATTAGTAATTTCTAGCTTTGTTTCATAATAGTGATGTACTTGGATAATCGTGGGTCATCTTTAATCAGATTGAGGAAATTACTACTTGAATGCGCAGAAATTTCTTCAACAGACGTTTTTCGAAGCTCAGCAATTCTTTCCACAACCATCTGTAATGCCTTTAGTGGCATTCTCCTAGGAGGTTTATTTGGACCATCGGTTTCTAGCAGGAAAAGATCATCAGGAATCATAGTAACTATCTCAAGGCGTTCCTTCCAACCAGGTATTTCTTGCTCATATGATTTCAAATAGCTGCCATCAAAGGCAAAGTATAGATCTGTGTCAATGATTTTCTCAACTAGACTAATTGGACCATAGTAGTCATGAATGATTCCATTTCGGAGTGAGTAATTCTCTAGCAAATCAAGGGTTTCGCTCTCAGCTCCTGCTACATGAAGAATTACAATAGTGCCCTGTTTCTGTGCAGATTCAAGAAATTTCTCGAGAAGGGATACCTGCAAAGGAAAGTATGAGGCATCTGCTGTCCACTTCCGGTCAAGTCCAATCTCACCAAGCATTAATGCCTCATCAGCAGTTCTCTTTATTGTGTCAAGCTGGTCCATATGTTCGTGTGCATATATTGGGTGCACTCCGAAAGCAGGAAGAATGAGTTCTGAACGTCTTGCTAGTTCTAATGTATCATTATAGGAGGGGATATCGGTGGACACTGACACCATGAGTACTCCGTTTTCATGTATGTCTTTTAACGCTCGATCAGTGTCCTCCTGATAGTATGAGAAGTGATTATGAACATCTACTAGCATTCCAGCAACCTCAGGTATAGATGTAGATGCAGGCTATTTCGAATATCATTATTCTTGTCAGCGCATAGAATTAGGGTGATGGAAGGGCGGGGATTAGCCCCGCCTCTTACAGCGGTGAAAGATTTCAATTCCGCATCTTGCAGTTGTCGGTGGCTTCCATCCAAGATATTGTAGGATTTTTTGAATATAAAGTAATGATGAACGAATTATTAGGACGAATCATATAGTAAGATTCTCCGCACAACTATATCATAGATTCATCCAAAAGCCATAGATGATTCATCCATTGTTAATAAGACCAAAACAGACGAGGTTAGGATAGGCGTCACTAAATGCAAGCGGAAGTTCTTTCATTAATCAGATTAGATTTACTTTTCGAGTCAATTAGTGGAATTATTGCGTTAATTGTGACCATCTATGCTACTAAAGCATACAATTTGACAGGACAAAAGAGACTGTCAGACCTTTCTACAGGATTTCTTGTTCTGTCAGTGGGAATGTTTGGACGAGTAGTCGGAACATTGTATTTCATCATACGTTTTGGATTAGATAGCGACTCAGGAGATCTGGTTATTTCCATTGTGACGATTGCTTATGGTGTATCAAGGATTATGGCATATGTTTTATTTTTGATAGCGACTAGACCTGTACGCTATCGGGAACCAATTAATGGAAATAACATAGCAGGAGTAAGTCTTCTCCTAGCTACAATACTTGTTGATGCATCACTGGAAGTAATTGCTATTCTTGTCCTAGTTGCAGTGGTCATTCAGGCAATAATCAACTACTCTTCCACACGTAGCAGATATGCACTCTATGTCTTTGTTGGCTTCTTCTTCATCCTGCTGAGCCACGTCCAAGTAGCTCAGACATTAACGAATCCAGGCATGTACTTGATGAGTCAGCTATCTCAATTAATTGGATTCTTGTCATTTTTGGTCTTACTCTATAGGACTGGCAAGCAAAATGAGTAGAAAACGGGCCTATCGCTCAAAGATGCGCATCTTAGCTGATATGATGCGTGCTATTCAGAGTGAGGGAGAGGATGGTGCAGGCCCTACAAAAATACTCTATGCTGCGAACCTGTCTCATGACAGGTTAACGCAATATCTTGATGAACTCATTGAGAAGGATCTCATTAAAGAAACAAATCCAGGAAATGAGAACAGGCTATACCTTCTTACTGAGAAGGGAAGGGAATTTCTTAGAGAATTTGTGAGAGTTGAACGGTTCTCTGAAGCCTTTGGGATAGATATCTAATGGCTTTTTTTCGGTAACAGTAGACAAGGTTTTAAGATTTGTAAGTCGGAGGAGTTTCTGAAACGGGCCGGTAGATCAGACTGGTAGATCGTCTGATTCGCATTCAGAAGGTCGCGAGTTCAAATCTCGCCCGGTCCACCATTTTCCTAATGATTATTATAGTGACCAATTAAAATGACTCGTGATACGTTTTGAAGAAGTCATCCGGACCCAAGCGCATTGTTTCAATCAATTGATTACGTCCCAGATTAGATTCAATCACTTGAGCCATATGGGCACCTGTAACATACCAAAGTCTTTCTCTATCGCTCATTCTGTCAAGTATTTTCCAATCATTCTTGTGAATTGGAGTATCAGCTCGAATCTCCAATTTTGTGAAAATATCGAAAAATTCTGAAACTCGTTTCTTTCTTGCTCTATCATCAAGAAACAGCCTATAATCCCGGTTATTTAGTGCTTTAGCAGTCCTTCTTTGTTCTAGTATGGAGTAAATCGCAAGACCTTCCATATGAGTACAGTATTTGATTACATCACACAACTGATTTGTTCGATGAACCTGATTAAGATCAAATATCGGGTTATAGGCGGTATAGACTACATGATGTAACTCGTGCATTGACATTAACAGAATCTCATCAGGATTCTTGTTATACTCAGGATGACCTAAGTTTAATAGAGCAGTACCTTCAGATACAATTCCAATGTCATACCCTAGGATAGCATAAAGAATGCTTCTTTGATTTGTTCCTTCAGGAAAATAGTTCCATAAATCTGTAAGTAGTTTATTGAATCTGTTAGTTTCATTATGTAGATAGGTAAGACCATCCTTTACGTAATTCATCAAATTCTTATTCTTTGACAGTTGCTTCATAATGTCTTTCCAGAATGGTCCAATGCTCTTTCGCGTCTTTTGAAATCTGAGCGCGTGTTTGTGAGTCTTTATAGCAGCATCATGTTTGGTTATCTCAATCAACAATTCCTTACTGGGTTTTGAAAGATATTGGAGTAATGGCACAATGAATGATGTATCGATTTTTACTGATAATGGCATGAGTAAATCACTCGTTTTCAAAAAGATAATGAATTTCAGGAGATGTTGGTCTAGAGGCATCATTAACTAATATTTTGAAAGATAGATTATGATTTCAAGACAGTCTATAATTATCTTATGGCACCTCCATAATTCTGTTTCCCAAAGATGCCCATAAACTTTCAAATTTCACCGGATTCACCAATTTCTGAGTTGTCTTCACTTGGATGGAGAAGCTAATTTTGTGAAACGGTTTCTGAAGAGTCGATCAAGAGCTTGCATTAGTGGTATTGCACTTATCAAGAAAATGACACCCTCTCCGGTTTTGATAGAGAAGATTTCACCAACAAAAGCGAATAGTCCACTGAAGATTAGGTAGAGGATGATAGCGACTACAAGAATCGGCAACCAGACCAAGAATGCTGCGTGAAATTGAAATCTATGGCGGAATGCTGAGAGAGAAAGGACAAAGCAGATTGCTGTAAGAACAGATGGGAGAAACCATCCACTCAGTAGAAAACTCTCCCCATATGACTCAATGAATTCGAACAATGAAAGGCTTGTTCGTCCCTCAATTATAATAAAAGGTAGAATAAACCCTAAACTTAGTGTGATTGTTCCAATAACATAAGGTATCTCTCGAACCAATTGAATTCTTCCAGGTTGCCATAAGTGTATATGAATAACAAATAGTATCCCTATACTGGATAAGACGAGCAAAACAGGAAACAGGACGGAACCTGATTTTCCTATAAGAATCTCTGATGAAATTTGAGTCGAGTCTTCTTGAAGAGATACGACAAAGAGGAGTACCTTCCCCATGGTCAATGGAACGATCTCACCAGAGTAGACATTGGGGGATGGACTACTACTATCTTTCAACTCAGTAGACAACCAAAGAGCACCCGGTTCACTCGATCTCCAGTACAAAATGACTGTATTAGTGTCATTGGTTTCTACTTCTGCCTTGAGAGAGATTCCTTGAACAGATAGTAGGTTATCGATGGAGAGGTGAGATCTTGGTAGTGGTGCTCCATCTCCAAAGTGGCTATCGATCCATCTGATGACATTATAAGTCCAGTGAGGTTTAACCCCGTGTCCCCAATTGGGAACTATGTCTAAGGTGAGATCAGTCGGTATGGAATTAACGGTATCCATCATTGATGTGATTGGGAAAAATTGATCGTCTGTGCCAAACATCATTAAAACTGGATTAGTTAGTAGCCTAGTGTACGCAAGTGGATCAAACCATTTGATTATGTTGTTCATTTCAATGGAGTCAATTGTGTATGTAGGTGCTATTACCAGATTAAGGAGAGAGCCAGAAACCAACGAATTACGGAAATTCCCAGCCGCCAACATCGGAATGGACCCATCAACACGAGAATCGATTCCCGAAAGAATGAAGGTAACCAAGCCGCCCATCGAGTTACCTGCAACAATTAGTGCATCTGTCCTCACAAAGGTTAATGATTCAAGTAGTGTTACTGCACGTGTTGCAGCCCACACAGAGTGGAAAAGACTGGAGTCTTCAGGTCCAGATGTCACATTCAAGAATGTGAACGGATTCAATTCCGGGTATCCTGTAGAATTACCTGAACCGGGCTGGTCAATCCCCATGACTATAAATCCGGCAGCAGCAAATTCTCTTAGCATCTGCAAGTGGTCTGAGTATTGCTCGTCATAACCATGGAGATATAGAATTGTGGGTTTTGGAGAAGTTAGATTCTGTTTAGCAAGAATCACTGAGTTAATGGTCACTTCCACATCCTTGTGAACTTCGCTTACATAGTTAAAATACCACTCATCAATAGACACACTTGTATTCTGATACTCGATTATATTACTCCTTGATGAGAAATTGTGTACATTGACAGGTGATTCGATTGCACTTGTAAGGTTCCAAAAGCTAGTGTCATAAACCTCCTCTGATGGAACAGATGCGTATCGTTCAGGATAGTCTGAACCTACAACGAA
Organism: Candidatus Thorarchaeota archaeon; assembly: GCA_016840855.1. Taxonomy (GTDB): domain Archaea; phylum Asgardarchaeota; class Thorarchaeia; order Thorarchaeales; family Thorarchaeaceae; genus SMTZ1-45. The sequence goes on from JAEORO010000038.1 coordinate 5,545, forward strand.
TAGCATTGCTGTGATACTACCAAGGAATAACATCATCACAACTAAAACAAGGACTGATACTCTTCTTGTCATGGATCTATCACAGCATATTGAACCATGAGAGGACCCTAACAAAGGCTTTTTGGAAGAGATGAGATGTGAAACAATCTTCTAGCCTAATGGTGATTTTCTCAGGGCTTGAGTACTTCTTTTATCTTCTCGACTTCTTTCTCGCCCGTGGGTGTGTCCTCAATGACGTAAAGGATGGTACCAAGGAATAGTGCAGTGAAACCTAGAATAATGCTAAGTGGCGATAGAGTTAGTGAGATAAATACACAGGATAACGCCCCAAGAATAGGGAACAATGGCCCAAGTGGTAGCTTAAAGTAACCTCTTTTAGGCTCGATATAGGATTCATTCCTTGTCAGGACAAATGCGCTTACATTGACAAAGAACATGGCAATAATCTGTGCGATATTCACAAGTTCGATAATAGAATCTAACGCTCCATAAAGAATGAACAACAACGCCACAGCTGATCCTAAAATAATTGCATTCGTGGGTTGTCTGTTTCTGAGTTTGGCAAATCTTCCTGGTATTTGCTTCTCACTTGCCATTTCCATCACTATTCTGGATGCGCCTGCAGTGAGTGCATTGGCTGAAGACAAAGTGGATAAGACAGCTCCAAGAGCTATAATGGTTCCACCTATTGGTCCTATTAGTACCACTGCTGCATCAAAGACACTTTCGCTTCCATAAGTCGGAAGATTGGCAGCAAGTAATGCGATTATCACACCGATATAAACTAGGGCCACAATGACAATTGATGCAAGCATTGCAACTGGTACTTTCTTATTTGACTCTTTCACTTCACCAGCCATCATGGTGATTACTTGAAAACCCATATACGCGAAAAAGACCATCGTCACTCCCTGAAAAACACTTGATATTCCGTGGGTTGGAGATGAAGTAAAAACTGAAACCTGAAAATGCAGAAGCCCAAAAATGGAAAACAGAATGAGGATTAACACTTTTGTGCCAACGACTGCAAGCTCGAATCTACCTGCTTCTGCAATACCTCTGATGTTTAGAACGGTGAGTAGTAGCAAAGCAGCTGCTGCAAAGATTCTAGGATCGACGCTTATTGAAAGAAGCAGGTTTAGGTATATTCCAAATCCTAAGAGTACAAAAGACAACACAATGGGTTGGGCAATATACATGATCCACCCTGTTAAGAATCCAGGATACTTCCCAAGCATCTTCTCAGCATAAAGATAGCCTCCTCCGTCCTCAGGGAATATACTTGCTAAGGAGGCATATGAGAGTCCTGAAAATGCTACTAGCACTGCACAGATAATGTATGAGAATAATGCTTCGAATCCTGCTGTGTCAATAATTAAACCACTCAAGACAAAAACGCCAGCTCCAATCATTGTGCCTACTGCAAAGGTGATTGCAGTGAATGTGCTTAGTCCTTCACTCCGTTTGCTATAGTCAGTCATTCTTATCAGCTCTTGATTATATCCCCATTTTTTCTGAAATATAGTGAACTAGAGGCTCATCAATAACGGTCACTCTAAGGTTTGGTGCTCTATTTTCAATGGAACTCTTTGCCATTGTTCTCACAAAAGTAGGAATTCTAGCCAAGATCTCCAATCTCCATTATTTTAATAGATTAAAAGATATAATTTATTTATCAAGGGTTTAGGCAACCCTTGTCAAATTATTTTCGTGTCAACCTTTCGCGCTCATCGCGAAGCCATTTAATCTCTTCATGATATTCGATATTATCCATGTAGTCATGTTTCACCTGATGTGATAATTTGGCCAATTCACAAAGATGCTCTCGCTTCTCCCAAATCTTTGAAATTCTCACACTGAACAAATATTGTTCATTCTTTCTGAGATCTCTTATAAGTTGCTTGACACACTGATCAATCTTTGACAAATCTTTCTTTGTGAGATGTTCCAACGGTGGATAGGTTATGGAGTGTTCAATCATCTGAAGAACAACTATTGAGCGTGCATCCAAATCCTCTTTTTTGGCTTTTTCAAAATCTTCAATTAAGCTACTTATTCCTTGCATATTCTTCATCACCATTTGTATAATTTCATTGTATTATCACTGTTTCTTCATTAGTTTTGAGAGTGGAGGGTATCTCATTATTGAATATAATCATCACCGTTCCAGTGCTGCTGTCATACAGTGAGCTGCACCATAGCCACCTGTGAGGTTTTTCAAGACCATTGGGTAGGCATCGATTCCGTGTTGATAGATTTCTCGTTTATGAGGGAAAAACTCTGATTCATCTTTCAGAAATTGAAAGTCTTTCTGTGCCTGTTCAAGAAGAGCACTATAACGCTCAGGCTCTGCTTTGGCCTTGGTTTGAAGATTGAATAGAACATCTTTGATGTCTCTCTCAACTTCAACAGCTAATATCGTACCATCCTTGATTGTTAGAAAATTGGATGCATAACTCAACTGTTCAAGTGTTGTTATTCCAATCACATCAAAGCCCCAGCCTGTGATGTAGCTGAGCAAATCCGTAGATTTCTTATCTTTCTCATAAGCACCCGGCCCTGTTCTTGTATAGACGTCAACATTGGCCTGTTTCAGAAGCGGTTTGAGACCAACTGCGACACCACTCGAGGCAATATTGAAGTAAGTATCAAGATGCATGTCAATCATTGGGTCTACGGCATTGATTGGAACCAAAGGATGATTGGGTTGATGAACAACCCCGATTTCATCAAAATCAACACCATGTTTCAGGAGCTGCTTGATTCCAGATTTATTCGTGCGATCTCCGACACCAACAAGAGCGAAATCTTTCAAGGGAATGAAATCTCCACCTTCAAAGGTCCCTGGTGCTGTAACGGTATGTACGACATCAGTCCCTAAGACATCCCATAGTATTCTTGTGACGACGGGTTCTCTTCTCCTCTGAGGTTTGCTCATTCGAGAGAGGAAGACACCCTTGTCAGTGACAGCCTGCTGGTCCCTCATGAAATAAAGATTCGATAATGGCTGTCGCTCAGTGATATTTAGGTGAATCACTCTTGCCCCCTTCTGGCTCTCCAGTTCAATCTGGGGATTGAGGAGAAGTACATTGAGAAAGTGACTAGGATCTAAAATACCCTTATTCTTTGAGAGTTCTTCGCGTGCGAGTTTTACGTCGGATTTAGTGCCAGTCACATCAATTGTATTATATGCAGCATCAACAAGTTTGTCATGAACCTCTGTGTTTCGTTCAGCAGTTTCTATGATTCTTTCCCTCAATCGAATGACATTAACTTGAAACTCATGCTGGAGTACATGTTCCAGACGCTCATGTTCTCGTATTGCACCATTTTGACTAAACGCTCTTTCATAGAGTGAGGCATATGGTTCCAAAAGACCGAAGAACATCTCCATCCCAGGTCTATGAATTGCGATGGTGCGAAGCCTATCCCATTCAGCCTTAATCCTAGATTTCATCCTGAGTGCCTCCCAGATAAAAGTCAAAGAGCCCGATGGCTCCATACAGCTTATTCTCTCCTTGTGCCCAGACAATTGATTGGTCCCCTTCAATCACATCATCCGTGATTTCAAGACCTCTGTGTGCAGGTAGACAGTGCATTACTACAGCATCTTTGGCAGCAAGTGCTAGTAGGTCCGCATTAATCTGATATCCTTTGAAAGTATGAAGCCGTTCCTCTCTCTCATTTTCCTGGCCCATGCTGACCCAGACATCAGTATAGAGAATATCCGCATCTTTTGCAGCTTGGGTAGGATTACGAACTATTCGAAGCTTTGATCCTGTTTCAGCAGCAATCTTTTCTGCTTTCTTGAGGATTGTCCCGTTCGGATCATACCCTTCAGGGCATGCCAAATTCATATTCATTCCTGTTAATGCTGTACCTAATAACAGAGAATTAGAAACATTATTTCCATCTCCAATGAATGCCAAGGTCAACCCCTCTAGATGCTTCTTGACCTCTCTAACTGTGAATAAGTCACACACTACTTGTGTTGGGTGTTCTAAATCGCTCAGTCCATTGAATACAGGAATATTGGAATATCTAGCAAGATCAGTAACTGTTTGATGACTGTAGACTCTTGCGATAATCGCATCTAGATAGCTCCCAAGGATTCGGGCTGTATCTTTTATTGGTTCACCACGACTAAGTTGAAGTTCACTTGATGGAAGATAGACTGCTTCACCACCAAGGCGTAGTGCTGCAGTTTGAAAGCTTGTGCGCGTCCGGGTAGAGGGCTTCTCAAAGAGAAGCCCAACAACCTTATTCTTCAGGACATGCACACTCTCATGATTCTTTAGCTGCCTCTTGATCTTCAGCGATCTGGAGAAGATTTTCTCCATCTCATCTGAGGAGATATCTGCGACAGATAGTATAGAGTGTGCCATAGTGTTATCACCTCTAGGTATTGATTTCCTTTGTGTTGGCTTTGTAAGCCCATGCAAAAATGAGAATCGCGACAATTGTGACAACAATCATGTCATAGGGCATTGGAATTAGACCAAGTGGACTAATTGGTAGGAAGTTCTCGTAGATAAAGTTCGTATCGCCCACATACGACATCACGATGATGAATACTAGATAGACTAGTATCCATAGATTTCGAGTGAACTCAAACTTTTTGTCCTTGAATGTTAGGTATAGCGGGTAACCGATAAGCATCAAAACCGCCCCTATCAAGGTCCAAGGCCATGAAGCCCAATAGACCAAGAGAGTCGCTAGAATGAATCCCAAACCTGTAATCACAATGGGCATTGGCAGCTTGAACGGTCTATCAACAGTTGGTCGTGTCTTTCTCAGAATTGGTACAGACAGGACCGCTGCCGCATAGGGTACAAGAGCTGTTATCGATGCTATGAGAGCTACAGACGGAAAGTTTGGTATGAATATCTGAATAATCATGGTCAGGATTGACGCGAATATTAATGCAACATGTGGAGTTCCCCACTTATGATGCACCGAATCCATTGGCCCCCAGAATAATCCGTCCTTTGCCATAGCGTATGGAATCCTACCCTGAAGCAAGACCCAATCGCCACCACTACCTGCAGTTGAAATAAGTGCTCCAATTGTTGCTATTATGGCAAGAATTGGCAGACCTGCAGCTTGTGCAATATCTGATAATGGCGACGTTAGATTACCAATACTACCCCAGTCGCCAGCTGAAATTCCAAGACCGGTCCAGTTGATCATTCCAACAAATGCAACTGCAATCAAAACATAGACTACTATCACGATGCCCATGGTCAATAGCATTGCGCGTGGAATAGTCTTCTCTGGATTCTTGACCTCTTCAGTGGGTACTACCACCGACTCAAAACCTGTAAAGGCCCAGAACTCAAAAGCCATCGCCAAAGTTATTCCTGTGAGGCCAAATGGTAGTAGAGGCACAAAGTTTACTCCACTGAGAAAAGAGAGCCCTACAGCTGCGAAAACAATTAGTGGAATTATTTTACCAACGGTTGTTACTAAGCTATAGAGACCGCCCCATTTTACGCCAACGACATTGATTGATGTGAATATCCATAGAGCAATCACTGCAATAGTGATACCGACAGGAGTCAGAGTTTCTCCAACAGCTAGGCCCGGTATCCAGAATGCCAAGTAGGTCACAAAGATGTCGATGATAGCTGCTGTTCCTACAAAAGCATACAGAAAGTATCCCCAGCCCATTAGAAAACCACCGGTGTCCCCAAGTGCTAGTCTAGGCAGTGAATATGGTCCCCCACTGAGGGGAAATGCGGAACCTAATTCTGCATAAGAAATAGCTAACAGTGTTGTCACGATGCCAGTCAACACAATAGCAATTATCAGTGCTGGACCTGCAACAGATCCCATTACAGCAGGCATGGCAAACATGCCAGAACCTATTATGCTCCCTACACCTAGTGCAACAAGAGTAGTCAATCCAAGGTCTCGTTTTAGCTCACCTTGATTTGCCTCCTCTTTTTCTTGAGTTTGTTGAGAGCTGTTTTTTGTCATTATTTTTCCTCCGATTTTATATTTCTTCTATTAATTCGAGACCACCATGTTTGTAGAAGGTAGTCTTCAACACGTCAGTGATTAAGAACCACACTAGAGCATAGCCCCACACGAAAAGCGCAAGACCCCAGCCCATTGCGGGAAGTAAGAAACCATATACTGTGATTAATGTGGCAACCAATTGTGTGCCTAAAATTGCAGAAATCAGTGGCAGTGCAGGTTTCACTGACCAGAATGGACCCCGTGTTCGGGCAACAAGAAGCGTTAGGTGCCCAGCAACGGAGAGCTTGAGATAGATGAATGACTGAAGAACTTCACGACTTAGGTGAAAGATTACATCTCCAATCACAAAGATTCCAAAAGATGCAACTACACCAATGATTCCAAGATAGGTCGCCATGCCTAGGAGCATCTTTGAGTTCCATCTCTCTGGAGCTTTGGAATACTTTACATTATCATAGGCGATGGTAATTATTGGTAAGTCATTAAGCAGCGCAAGTAATACAATCATAATAGGAGTGACTGGATAAAATTGGAATACAAGTATTGATGCTGCGATGAAAAGAATTACCCTTATAGATTCAGCGATGCGATAGATCGAATAGTTACTCATCCGCTGGAAGATTTTCCTACTGTTCTTTATCGCGTCGACGATTACTGAAATGCCCACTCCTGTAAGGACAATATCAGCGGCCGATTTGGCAACATCGGTTGAGCCTTCTACAGCTATTCCCACATCTGCTTTCCTGAGAGCTGGGGCATCATTGACACCATCTCCGGTCATTCCAACAATGTGATTCTTTTGCTGAAGGAGGGATACAATCCTATACTTGTGTTCCGGAAAGACCTGTGCAAATCCATCCACGGATTCTACGATAGGTTCAGCCTTCTCATCGGGGACATTTTCGAAGTCCTTTGGTAAAGCCATATTTTGTCCCAGACTGACTCTACTTGCAATCTCCTTCCCAATTGCTTCATGGTCACCAGTAACCATCTTGACGTTAATCCCCATTCTTTGTGCACTTGCAATGGTTTCAGCAGAGTCATCACGAGGTGGGTCGAAGAGCGCTAATAGACCAACAAACTGCCAAGTACCTGATGAATCGGTCTTTGCGACACCCAGGGAGCGATAACCTCTCTTAGCAAAAGACAGTACGTCCTTGTTGATTTGTTCACAGACACTTTTTGGCTCCTCTGAAAGACCTGAAATTACCTGTGGAGCTCCTTTTGACACCTTGAATCGAGTGCCACCAGAGGACTCGAATAGACCTTCAGTACGTTTGGATACAGGGTCGAATGGTTTGAACTCAAGTCGGTCTTCCTCCGAGATGATTTCAAGATTAGGAACAGAGTCAGCACGATGAATTATTGCATCATCAATGGCATCGTTGTTTCCTCTTTTGGATGCCATGGTCCCAAAACGTAGAACATCATTCTCTGTGAAGTCTCCATAAGGTCTAATTTCACCTACACTTAGCTTGTTCTGGGTTATCGTTCCAGTCTTATCTGTACAAAGAATATCTACTCCTGCCATCTCTTCGATAGCTGCGAGTTTGCTAACAATCGCGCCTTTCTTGGCAAGAGCCACAGCGCCAACAGCCATTGTCACAGAGAGAACTGCTGGTAGAGCCACGGGGATTGCGGCCACTGTTAGAACAAGAACGAATCTAATATTCTCTAGAATATCGTATCCTCGTATAATTCCTGCTGTAAGAACAACAGCTGCTAGAGTGATAGCTAAAGCAATTAGGTAATTGCCAATCTTCATAATGATTTTTTCAAAATGACTTTTCGTTACTGCTTCTTCAACAAGCTTGGCGGTTTTACCATAGTAAGTATTCATACCAGTGTTAATTACGAGACCTTCCATCTCGCCCATTTGAACGGGGGATCCTTGAAAGGAAATATCACCAATTTTTTTGTCTACTGGCAAGGATTCGCCAGTAAGGGCTGACTGATCTACTGATAGGTAGTTCCCTGAAATTAGCTTTAGATCAGCTGGAGTTACATCTCCGGGACGCACCCGTACGATATCTCCAGGGACAACCTCTCTAGCAGGAAGTTGCTTCCAGTCGCCATCACGTAGAACACGAGCTGTAGGTGATAGTCGTTGTTTGAGTTTCTCAATCGCATTGTCCGCTTTGTTCTCCTGATAGAAACCAACAATTCCGTTCATTACTAACATTAGAGTTATTATCCAAAAATCTGGCCAATGTTGAACAATTGCTGAGAGAATCATAGCTGCTTCTATCATAAAGGGTATTGGTCCCCAGAAGTATCGTAGGAATTTCAATATCGGGTTTACTTTTTTCTCTATGAGTTCATTAGGACCATATTTTTTGAATCTTAATTGTGTTTCTTCAGAGGAAAGTCCAGCAGGATTAGAATTCAGTGCATTGTACAACTCATCAATGGTTAAGTCTTCAGATTCTTTGGTTGTCAAAATGTTGGTACTCATTCGATCATCTTCAGTGTTTTTGTTAAGCGAACATTGCTTTCAGAAAGTGGCGAGGCAGAATTATTCTTAAACAGGTGTGAGTGTGATATCACAGTTACAGAGAGATAGATTTGAGAACAAGGTGACCATATTGAGTATAGAAAACACTCGAAATATCGAGATACTCTCAGAATTCGGACTTACGGAAAGCCAAGCAAAAGTTTTCATCGCCATAATTCAGTTAAAGAATCCAACGGTCGCCGAAGTGGCTGAAGCGTCGGAAGTCCGTAGAGAAGAGATCTATCGACTTCTTCCTGATCTTGAGAATATGGGGCTAGTTGAGCGTCTTCTGGGAAAACCACTTCGATTACGATCTCCCGATCCAAAATCATCAATCTCTACATTAGTCAAGCTTGAAAGGGAGAGAGCTAAAGCTCGGATTTCAGATTTATCAATCAAATCTCGTGATTTTTTGGTACAATTAAGACAACAGGATATAGAAATCGATACTGATGGGATTCTCACTTCTGATTTTTCGTTAATTCAAGAAAAAGAGTCGATTAGGACTGTATTATATGACATGCTAAGTAAGTCAACAAAACAGGTGGACCTGCTATTTTCTCGACCAGATTTGATATGGTTATTATCGACACATGGTGAGATACTTAGAAAAGCTGCAGAACATGCAGTAAAAATTAGAATTATGAGTGAACCTCCATCTGGACGTGATAGGCTTCCTAAAATAATTCAAAGGCGATTTCCCGAAAATGTTGAGATATCACTGAGATATCTTTTGTTTCCTACAGCTTTCTTTCTCATTGTGGATCTATCTCAACTGTTACTCATTACATCCGGCGTTCATCATCTACCTGCTTCTAATTGCTTATGGACTAACAACGAGAGCTTGATTGCTTTGACACACAAGGACTTTGAAAACTTATGGAATGAGTCAGCTTCTTGGAAAACAGTTGATGGTGTGTCAATGACTATTTCACCCCAAGATAGTTCTAATGGAGGAACATCACATATACATAGGCTATTGCTCTATCGATCTAGCGATACCAAGTACAAAGTATTATTCAATTTTCTAAGAGAACGTCAAAAAGACAGTGTAGTCGCCATCTATGTCTGCACAAAGGATTGCGTGGAAGCTGTAAAAGAGGCGATGATTGCATTTGGTTTTGATAGAAAATCAATTGCGAAAGGGGAGGATATCAAAATTATAGATTGGAATTCCTTACTTCTGGACGATGGCAAATTTAGCGTGGAAAGAGCCATTGATGCATGGGATGAGCTCTTTTTCGAATCTCAGGAGAAGGGATTCAAAGGTATTGCTGTGGTCACTGAAATGCAATTCTTCTTCGAAAACAATATGATAGAGACCCTCGAAGATTATGAAAATCACATTCATGGCATGCTGGATAGTCAAATGGTTTTCAAGTGCGCATACGATGAACAAACTTTACTCAATACTGAGAGTCCTTTGGAACTTTATGCGCGATTACTAGGATTGCATACCACCCTACTAACGGAAGATAGAGGGAAGATAGAACGACTCAGAACAAGATGATGAGATAATGTTGGGAGATGGCCAACAAGATAATAGAAAACTTAGTTGAGCTAATCACTCGTAGTTGTTCTGATTAACGTGAGTGTTAAAAGAGCCAAGAAGGATAAAATAATCGAATATTGGAATGCAGCAATTGGAGCGTAAGAATCCCATAGATACCCAATGATAAGACCTGCAGGAAATGCACTGATTCCCACAGCCATTTGAAATGCACCTATTATGCTAGCTCGACGTTCTTCCTCAACCAGGTCAGCCACGAAGCTTGTTTGGACAGGATCCAACGCACCATTCATCAAACCAAAGAATAGGAACATGGGAATAATCATCATTGGGTCAAATACAAGATAAACCCAAGCTGCAGTCAAAATTAGAAATAGGAAAGCTGTAGCTATTACAATCTTTCTGCCCACTTTATCTGACAACTTACCAAAAGGATATGCTGAGGCGGCATAGACTACAGTGAATAAAAGGTAGAGAAGGGTTTGTTCTGGTACAGTGTATCCATAGTTGCTTGAAAATAGAATCAATAGTGAGTAGCTGAATGTTGCAAGTGCGAAAAGTACTGAAGACACGAGAAACAATTTCAGGTTTCGACTAAGACCACGAAAATTGACGCCCTTGAAAATATCTTTCCCTCTTTTTTCTTTAATCAAAACACTGACAACAATGACAGAACCAGCGGTGGGAATTACTGCTAATAGAATTATACCTGTATACCCAACAAATTGGAATAGAAAGAAGGTCAAGATTGTGCCAAAGACTGCTCCAGTCGTATCTAGAGCTCTCAGTATACCAAATGCACTTCCTCGTTCTTTCTCCGTCACATGCCCAGCCACTATAGCATCTCGAGGAGGACCTCTCATCTTGCCCAGACGATCCATTGATTTCCATAGGAGTATCTGGAAGAATTGGTATACATAGGTTGCAAGAATAAAACCAATCCGTGCTACCATTGAAAGACCATACCCTAATGTAATGAATGCCTTTCTTTTCCCTGTTCGATCTGAGGCATAACCAGCACCTAGCTTAGAAAGAGAAGTTATTGTCAGTGCGAGACCATCTACTATCTGTACTTGACCTTGAGTAATCCCTAATTGTGTTGTAAGAAATGTTGGCCATATTGGGGCAATCATATCTGAACCTGCATCATTCAAGAATGATGCTGTACCGAAAACTAGGGCAGGGTCTCTCTGAATTTCTTCTTTTCCTGATTCAGGAGCTTTTCCTGTCAATTTTAATACCTCAAGAGTTCCATTTAGATTGCCTGTTCTTATTTCAATCGGATTTCAACTGCTATCCAAAGCCATTTTACTGGATATGATGTGAAGCAGACATGGTCGATATTTTACAAAAAGAGGTTCTATATGGGTTTGATGAAACAGTAAAGAAAGTTGAAGAAGCGTGTGTAAGTGAGGGGTTTGGTCTGCAGCTCACGAAAGGAGTGCATGATATCTTTGAACAGAAGTTAGGGATTAATGATTATCCAAAATACACTGTAATCCTCGTATGTAACCCACACCTTGCAAAGAAAGCACTCGACATATCAAAGGACATGGGCACAATCTTTCCATGTAGTTTCACAGTCTACGAGGAAAATGAAAAGGTGATGGTCGCTCATACCTCAATCATGAAGATTGGCGTAGAAATAGGTCTTGTTTCTCAAGAGGAAATGGAGCCTTTGATTAAGGAAACAGGAAAGCGCATTCGAAAAGTGTGGGATAAAATCTAATGAAATTCGAAAGCTTCAGAAGAGTTGAGTTCTCCTTTTGAGTCATGGAAGATAGAATTCGTGAACAGTGGGAAAGAAATGCTGAAGCCTTCTCAAGTCTTATTGATGGGAAAGGAACCCCACACCATAGCAAAATACTGAACCCATGTGTCGAGAGGCTTTTAGGAGATGTGATGAACAAAAAGCTCCTTGATGCAGGCTGCGGTGAGGGGTACTTGGCTAGATACTATGCAATGAAAGGAGCAAATGTGACTGCAATTGATGTGTCACAACAGCTTATTCGGACCTCAAAGCGATTATCGGAACAGGAAGGAGTCAAAATAGAGCATCGGGTTGATAATATCTGCCAGATGAATACTATTCCTGACAATGCGTTTGATATCATCATTTCCAATCTAGTCTTGCTAAATGTGCCTTGTTTGGACAATGCTATGAAAGAGTTTCACAGGGTTTTGAAAATAGGTGGTGTGTTGGTATTCTCAATAGTCCATCCAGCTTTCAACTTCTATGGTCCGGGTTCCTGGGAAATGGGGGAGAAAAATCCTGATACGAATAGAAGAGTGGGACTTTATTTCAAAGTTGATCGTTATTTCGAAGAGGAGGAGTATGAGCACTACTGGAAGAACAAGCAAGGGGAGAGGTTCCCAGAACCCATCATTTTTTTCCACCGGACACTGTCAACATACTTTAACTCAATAACACGTGCAGGTTTTCATCTGATAGAGTTCGCAGAACCTCAACCTATTGATAATGACGAGTTTTTTGACCGAGAGAGAAGGATACCTTTTTTTGCTGTCTTTAAAGTGATGAAAAGCGAGTAGTGTGCAAAGACCAAGCTTTTTTCATTGGTAATGTTAGACGGGGAGTAGGTGTGTCAAGTGAGTGAAGAACCTAGACTCTATCCTGTGAAACTTGTATGGACTGGCGGGAAGAGTGGCAGTCTTTTGGTTGATAGTAAAGTACCAATTAAGACAGGAATACCTTCTGGTGGATCTAACGAAGCTATGTATCACTCTCCTGAAGATCTCTTTGTCGCATCAGCTGCAATTTGTTACATGAATGGATTTGTTGAGTTCACAAGAAAGATGCGTATCGAGTTCAAATCATTCGAGTGCGATGCTATTGGGACTCTTGAAAGAGTTGAAAGAAGTTACGAGGTCACCAAGATAGACATGAAAGCAAAGGTGGTAATTGATACTGAAGAAATAAGAAACAGGATAGATCGAGCACTTGCACTCGCTGCAAAATATTGCTTTATTGGGTCAAGTATGAAGTGTCCAATTTCGCATGAAACTGAGGTTCTTGTTAAGTGATATAACCAAACTCTTTTTCGTAGGGCTGTAACTAGTGAAACTGGATGAATGAGATGACAGATGACACACATGAATACGTTGTCAGAGTAGATTGGAAACAGGGTCGTGTTGGAAACCTCTTTGTTGAAGGGAAACCAAATGTTGAGGTTTCAGCGCCACCAGAGTTTGAAGGACCGAAGGGAATAATATCTCCAGAGGACCTTTTTGTGGCTGCTGCAACCTCTTGTTTCATGACAACCTTTGTGACATTCACTAAGAAGATGCATATCGAGTTCAAATCATTCTCATGTGAAGGACAAGGTACTCTTGAACGAGTTGACAAGGGCTACCAATTCACGAGAATTCGTTTGAAGACCAAGGTTGAGGTTGAGTCAGAAGACCTTAAACCTAAGGCTGAGCGAGCGCTTGATTTGGCTGGAAAATACTGCTTGGTTAGTAACTCTATGAAGTGTCCTACCGACCATGTGAATGAGATAGTTGTAGGGTAATTTCTGTAATATGACTGACTTCAGTCGGTAGGTCATTCTTTGCTATCAGCAGGTGGAAGAATGTACATCACTTTATCAGACTCAGGAAGAGTCACTTCGACGAATCTGTCATCCATCGGTTTTCCAAAATTGATTTTCTCAATACCATGCATTGCTTGAAGGTCTCTTGCCCACAGTTTCAGATTCTCAGAGATATACGCCTCTGGGATCCCCTGTCGAAGAGAGAGATTATTCTCCCGTTTATACTTCCAGAACCCTGAGTTCGTTTGCAGTAAGAGTTCTGTATATTCTGTGAGGGGAGATGTCCATGTCTTCTGCGGAGTCGGATAGCTATGTCTGTGAATACCTTTCTCGTCATAGATTTCACGATAGATCCTATCTGTTATGAAAGGAGTCATAGGAGCCAGCGCTCTCGAAATTACCTTCAGCACTTCATGCAGAGTAAACCAAGCAGACTGTTGTTCTTTTTCCGTGAATGTGCTATCTGAGTTAAGCGATCTTCCTTTGAGCATCTCTAACACGTGGTCTGCAAAGAAGTTCCAAGTGAATCCACGAATCTCAATAGCAGGTTTATGGAAGTCGAGTAAGTTGCATTCTGGTACAATCCTTTCCACTAAGGCATTGGCTTCAGCAAGTATCCACTGGTCTACTGGAGTCAGACTCTTGAATGGAATGGATTCTGGGATTGGAAACATAGAGATGAATCGAGCTATGTTATAGAGCTTGGTCATGAACTTTGATACACCTGCTAATCGGTCTTCTGAGAATCGAACATCACTTCCAAGACCAGCCTCTAGAGCTCCATAGATTCGCATTGCATCGGCACCATATTTCTCCACAAAGGGCATCGGTGGTGGAGAGTTGCCTTTTGATTTGCTCATAGCTTCACCCTTATCGTCTACCACATGTCCGGAAACCCAGACCTCACTGAAAGCTGGTTTGCCAGTCAGCTGCAGTGTTCGAAGTAGTGAGTAGTAAAGCCAAGTCCGTACAATATCCTTTCCTTGTGGCCGCATTACATTGTTGAAAGCTTTTCTGAAAAGCTCATCATTATACATATACCCCACTGCTTGCATTCCACTTATTGAGGAGTCCATCCAAGTGTCAAATGTCCTCTCTTCACCAACAAAACCTTCCTCAGAGCCACATTCTGGGCATTTCGTGAATGGAGGGGCTTCTCGCCAGGGTTGGTAATATCTTGGCTCATCTGTCAACTCAGGAACTACTGGTTTCTTACACGATTTACAATACCAGATTGGAATCTCTGTTCCATAATATCGACGCCTACTCACAGGCCAATCCACTGTCACTCTGTTCAGCCAGTCTATGAGGATTTGTCTATGAAAGTCAGGGTAGAATGGTGTTTCAGCAGCAATCTTGAGTAAAGCCTCAACAAAGTCGGTTTGTTTAACATAGTATTCATCCATTGCGATGAATTCGATAGGAGTACGACTACGCCAACATTGTGGTACTCTTTGGATTGTTTCTTCTTGTTTAAAAAGAAGTTTCTTCTCCTTGAGGTCGTCTATTATTCTTGACCGAGCATCCTCTATTTTCATCCCAGCATACAAGCCTGCAGCCTCAGTCATAGTACCGTTGGTGGCGACTGCAGCAATGGGTGTCAGTGCATGATCACGAAAAGCCATTACATCAGCTTGGTCGCCATAGCTACACACCATCAATGCACCAGTTCCAAACTCCATCTGTGCAGTGGGACTTGGTATGATAGGTACTTCGAGGTTAAAGAGAGGCACAAGTGCAGTTTTGCCTTGATAAGACTTGTATCTCTCATCATCAGGATGGACAAAGATAGCACCACACGCACAAAGTAACTCCGGCCTTGTAGTGGCAATCTCGAGAGGATCCTGTCCTTTTACTTTGAAGTATAGATAATGGAGTTTAGTTGGACGTTCTTTATACTCTACTTCAGCATCAGCAATTGTTGTCCCGCAGTCGAAGCACCAATTGTTGGGGCGGTAATCACTATAAACCAGACCCTTTCGCCAGATATCGATGAATGTGGATTGCGTCACAGCTCTGTACCTTGGGCTGTCTGTCCGATAGCTGCCTTCAGTCTCATATGTATTAAAGGCAATGCCCAGTCTCTTGAAACCGTTGAGTGCAATCTTTTCGTCTTCATCAAGACGCTCCTTACAAAGACGGAGAAAGTCCTTTCTTGGAGTTTCATGCATATGAATTCCAAGTTCTTTCTCGACTCGAACCTCAACTGGAAGACCGTTTCGATCTATGCCAAGTGGAAAATTCACTTCAAGACCTTGCATTCGTCTGTAGCGAGCAATTGTATCAATCTGTGTATAGTGAATTACCTGACCTACATGCATCGGACCAGAAAGATATGGTGGAGGAGTGTCCACCGTATATATTTTCTTACCAGAGTCCATATTGAACTCGTAGGTGTCTTCATTTTTCCAGATTTTGAGTAGCTCTGCTTCTGCTTCTGGCTTCCAGCGTTTAGATTTAATCTTTGGTTCTAGCTTCGACAAAAGGATCAATCTCCTTGATGTCAGCAAGGGTCGGCACTTGCCGCTTCGACTCGAACAAAGCATTTGACCTTTAAGAGTTATGGCCAAACAAAACTAACCAGGTTTAACGATGCTCCTCTATATCTATTAGTGATAGAGTATGAATGAGAAAAATCGAATCAACTCATTTTTAGAAATTACATAGATTTTGCACCAAGAGCACAATGTAAATTTGGCTGAAAAAGGTAATTTGGCGCGTCTATCCTCGTTTAGACATGTTTTCAACTAGTCGAAAATTCGTCAAACTGGTCTATTCAAGAAAGCTTCATTAATAGTGTCCAATAGATGAACCTAGTTGCTAGTGCTTTAGGGGACATTCTATGAAAGCCGTACTCAAAATTGGAGGTTCGCTCCTCTATGACGATGACGGTCACGTTCGTATTGACCGGCTGAGAGAGTACGCTGAGTCAATCAAGTCCTTTGTCAAAGAGGGACACTCACTGGTTGTTGTGGTTGGTGGTGGTAGACCAGCACGCATCTTTATTTCTGCAGCTCGCGAGCTTGGTGCAAATGAGGCACAATGCGATTGGCTTGGAATTAAACTTGCCAGAAATAATGCTGAGTTACTATGTGCAGCCCTCGGTTATTTTGCATACCCCAAAATAATTGATGACTATGATGAGTTAGAAGTAGCAGTCAATCTTGGCAAAGTCGTGTTGTTGGGAGGTATGGTGCCCGGCCAGTCAACTAATGCTGTGGCTGCAGCTGCTGCGGAACTGATTCAAGCGGACATGTTGCTCAACGCAACTAATGTTGACGGTGTCTATGACCGCAATCCAGAAGAAAAGGGTGCTAAGAAATTGGACGAGGTTGACATCATTCAATTAAGGAATATTCTTTCTTCCGAAGGAACAATGGCAGGACAATACAACCTGTTTGATCCAGTAGCGATTGGAATCGTTGAACGATCAAGAATTCCGACTGTGATATTCAATGGAAACAACCTAGACAACCTGAAAAAGGCTTTCAACAAAGAAAAGATTGGAACCCGAATCACACACAGCAATAAAGAATGAATCTAACAAAGAGGCGAAGTTGAATTGAAGAGATTGCTAGAGAAAGTATTTGCATCTCGTGCACAGACACGCGTCGTTCAACATTTTCTAGACCGTCCGAAAGAGTTCTTCAATTTGAGCAGACTAGCAAAAGAAACTGGACTAGCTCATTCTACAATTCATCGAGTGATGCAACCTCTTGTTGATATGGGGCTTGTAAAAGAAATCAAAGCGGGACAGCAGATTCGATTGTTCATTCTTGAAACAGAAGATGAAAGGTCTAAGATTATCTCAGATTTCTATGCCAAGATTAGACCTCATTTAGAAACAAGTTAAGACCATTGTAAATTCTAATATTCTGTCAAAGTAGCCAAAACGGCTATATTGAGATTCTTATTCATTGATGTTCGAGGAGGACCAGTCGAACTTATCTGAATTCCATTTCTTCAATTTTATTCTGAGTTTCCTTCTATACGATTGATTGTATACACATTTCTCAATGGTTTCCTCTAAGTTTGTGTCATTCAAAACAATCACAGAAACGAGCACCCTCGACATAATTTTCATTGTTTTCAATATTGTATCTCGGTCGCGAGCGTCA
>JAEORO010000183.1 GCA_016840855.1 Candidatus Thorarchaeota archaeon
ATCAGCATCAATATAGCAGCCATCATCCACATACTCTGAGTTGCTTTCTCACCTCCGATTTCACCAGCAACAAAGTCTCCTGCAAATATGCGTAGAACATCACCTAGTAAGTATGTGAACATTAGAGATATCCATAATGCTGAGAGTATTAGCTGTACATCTTCCATATTTCAACCACCTAATTTGAAAACCTCTTGAGATCCGTATTTCGCATACACAATCGCTATCATATGGCTCAATTCATTTTGTTTTGATCTTCCGGAATCCAGTACAGATTCATATTATATAAGTAGTCTGAACTTTAGACTAATCTCAATCTGTCTTTGTAAGATGGGTACTTTTACAGCACTATATCTAGATAACAAGGTCGTGTTAAAAAAAAGGGTTATGGAGACCGTGCTGCGGTCTCCTCTCAAAGATTTACTGTTCTTCCATTAGAAGTCCAGGTAGCAAAATCAAGAATCCTGGAAGACTCCAGCCAACAAGTAGCATGAGGATACCAATAATAGTAAACCCAGTTCTGTGAGCCATGGGGTCTTTTCGCCACATCCATATGACAAAGAGGAATATGAGCTGAACAACCCCTAAAGCCATTACAGCAATCGGGATAGCTGCTGGGTAATCGCTGATGAACGCTAAGATTGTAGGGTCTGTGATGAAGGTTCCTACGTCAACCATTGTGAAGGCTAGGTATATCAAGACTCCACCTATTAAAAAGACCAAAGTGGTAAGTAGGACGAAGATCACCGCAAACCACAGGATTCTCTGTGCTGTTTCAGTTTTCAATTTTTTCTCTCCTTCTTTTAGATTACATCTTGTAACCGGTTCATTATAGTTTTCTAAACTCCATTATAAGTGTTCATAAACAATTCATTTAGCTCGTTAAATCTTAGAAACATCAGAATTAGGAGCCTCGATAACCTGATAGTGCGATGATATATGGTCAAATTTAGAGAGAAGTTGTCTTGCCTTTGGTGGCACAACTGCTACTTCATAATCTTCTCTTGCAAACGTTCGTACTGCATCCAAAGTATCAAACCACATTATTGTCACAAACTCGACACCCTCCTCAACATCTCGACGAAGCAGGTGAATACCATGGTAACCTCGAATTGATTGCTTCGCAATATTAGTGAATATTTCATTGTGTAGCAATTCTTCATACGCATCTGCATTTTCGCAATTCGTCCAGCCGTGCCATATACGACTAATCATTGACTATCCTCCTCTTTCCTGACATACTCAAAATTCCCTGTCATTCTGAAATCTATTCCATAGTTATTACGACTTTTCCAAGGGCAAGTCCTTCCTCAAGATAACGAAGAGCTTTAGGAACCTCATTCAAAGGATACACTTTATCTATTACTGGCACAACTTTACTAGTTTCGAAAAGTTCTGCAAGGAACTCGTAATCTTCCATTGGGTCTCTACCTATGGGATTGATTCCATATCTCTTACTCCCAATCCTTGAAACTATTGGACCAAGAACTATTGCTTGAAATAAAGCTGACCTGGATCCTCCGACCATGATGCACATTCCGTTGGGATTCAATGCTCGTCTGTAAGAGAGTAATGAACGACGTGCTACAGTATCCAAAATAACATCGTAGCGCTCCCCAGTTCTTGTATAATTTGTTTCCTCGTAATTTAGAACGTAATCTGCGCCTATTGATTTCATCATTTCAAGTTTTATAGCGCTATCAACACCAGTAACTTCTGCTCCATAGTGCTTCGCAATCTGAATCCCAAACGTTCCCATTCCGCCTCCCGCACCGTTAATCAACACGCTTTGTCCGGGTTGAATCTCTCTTTTCCCCTGTAGACTCTGCAGAGCAATGATGCCTGATTCAGGGTAGGTAGATGCTTGTTCAAACGTCATACTCGCTGGTTTTGGAGCTAACACTTTTTCAAGAGCACATACATACTCAGCAAAGGCACCGTAGCCATTTGGGTATAACAGGTCCCCGTGAACCTCGTCCCCCGGTTGAAATTTCGTGACATTACTTCCAACTGCTTCAACTGTCCCAGCTATGTCAGTTCCGAGAATCTTGTGCTTTGTCCGAAGAGGACCTCCGAGGCGGGATGCCCACGAACCTCTCATGGCTTCGACATCGGATGCATTTACAGAAGCCGCCTGAACTTTCACTAGGACCTGATCAGCGGTTGGAGATGGCTTTTCCACATCCTTGTATTGAAGTATTTCTGGACCTCCGTATTTCGTAATCACAATCGCTTTCATGAAAGTACCTCTGATTTGAAATTATTTCCTGTAGCGGGTAGGAGTAGGTATCCAGACATAATAAGACTAAGCACAAGAAGGAAGTAATTCTCACTTACAGTGGGATCAAGTATTATGTTAAAGATCACTTGAGCTGGAAACCCGACCAAAAAAATAATTCTCGCCCAATTCTTTAGGTTCAATATTCCATAGAAGAGAGATAAACCTACGAAACCACCAAACACAAGAAGTACTCCATAGAATCTACCAAGAGTAGCATAGACGGTAGGAATTGGGAGTGTTCCAATTATCATTGATATGCCATTATAGAAATCAGCACAAAAAGCTAGAATCAATAGAAGCGCAATAAGAATCACTCCAATTGACCTACCTTGTATCATTTCTTCCTCCTCCTAAACTGGAAGAAGTGAAGAAAACAATAGCCATCCTCCCACGACCAATTCGAAAATCCAAATTAAAAGACCACCCAAGTTCCAAAGAACTCTATTGTTCGGTCTTATGATAAATATACCATTACCTAATCCATAAGCAATACTGCTTACAATTCCGAACCATCCAATAATTTCAGGTATAACTCCAGAGATTACAAACACGATAGAGTATGCCAATGTTCCAATAGAGAACAGAATTTGTGAAATAGAGAATGTAGAGTTCTTCGACTTGAGAATGGCAAGAGCTGAATCACTCAACGTGTCTTTTTCAGAACCACTAGCTCCCGAGTATAGATTTGCGATATTGAGAAGACTCCAATAGTCTCTCTTTCTGTAAATCTGAATCAGACCTTCAATTGAACGAGCACTAACCCAAATGATTCCAAGCATTAGGTTGTATTGATTGAAAGCAATGAACAGTGATACTGCAAGAGTGATTATGACAACATGCTCTATGAGCACTAACAGCGTGCCTATTCTGAACTTCTTTGGATTTTCACTAATCTCTTGAAGTTTAGCGGCAGAGTCCAACTCACTGAATATCTCATAATCATATCTCGAAGTTGCAATGACTAATACTACTATGATTAACAAGAAGAGAAAGCCAGAGATTTCTATGAACATTACTTGTACCTCACGTTACTTGGATTAGTATCACTCAACATCCTGAATCTTATCTGTTTTCATCAATAGTGTAGAAGTGAATGCAAGCATCATCACCTTGCATCCGACTGCTGATTTTTCGATGTTTGATTCGTTCATTGAACCCTCTGCAAATGTATGGATCAGAAATGCAATAGAAGCTGGCACCATGTCTGCACGATTTATTGCTCTAAAGGACTCAGCAATCGGGCAGAAAGTCGTCGTTACTTTGTAACCTCTCTCTATTTCTTCTTTGGTATATTTGCCATCAGGAAAGTCAAGTAGAATACTGAGTAAGTCATCCAAGGAATTACTACCGCACTCTTCAGCTTTTTTTGCCCACACCTCTTCAAGATATTCACCTATGACTCGTTCAACAACATCGTCATGGTTGTGCCCAAACTCTGTGTCCCAAGCTTCTAAGAAAACCTTCAGTTTTTCAACATCTTTCCAGTTGTTTCGAATCTCGATTGCTCTTTCTAATAGCAACTTATCTAAATCCGATTTCATTTACCCTATCTCCTATCTAATCATAGTTTGTTAATCTTTCGATGCACATTGTTTAATCTAACCCAGAACCCGTGAGAATCCAGGGATTTTTCGAATTGCTGCACTCAGACCAAAGATTGCGGGAATAGAAACAACTGCTACAATTACTGCTTTGAAGAATGCTGGCATAAAAATGGGCAGTAATAAAATTTGGAGTCCTATGATAATGATAACGTGAATGATGTACGCAGTGTATGCACTACCTCCCATATTCATCAATATCCTATTACTTCTATTCAACCTAGTTTTGAATACATAGAGGGTACCAATGGTAATTGATAGAAGTGCAGATGACTC